>DATLXD010000029.1:0-9751 GCA_035575965.1 Pyrinomonadaceae bacterium
TGGGATTTGCAGATTGTCGGCAAAAATCTTTTTATTGCAATGGCTGGCTCACATCAGATTTGGCGAATGGATTTGGAGAAAAATACGGTTGAGCCTTATGCAGGAACGCGCGGCGAGGCGCGACTTGACGGCAAAATTGAGGAATCAGCTTTCGCACAGCCTTCGGGAATTGTTTCGGACGGCAAAAATCTTTTTGTTGCCGATTCGGAATCGAATATTATCCGCGAGATTGATTTCCAAAAGGAAACGGTCGAAACGCTGGTCGGCGGCGATTTATTCGAGTTCGGCGATAAGGATGGTAAGGGCGACAACGTGCGCTTGCAGCATCCTTTGGGCGTAACGCTTTACGACGGAAAAATTTTGATTGCCGACACATATAATCACAAAATCAAAGAACTCGACGCGGAAAAACGCACGGTTAGGACGTTTTTAGGAACGGGCAAAGCCGGACAAATGGACGGCGTGAATCCAAGTTTTTACGAGCCTGCTGGTTTGAGCGTGGCGGACGGAAAGCTCTTTGTTGCCGACACGAATAATCAGGCGATTCGGGTTGTGGATTTGAAAACCAAAAGAGTTTCCACGCTCAAAATCGAAGGTTTAACCTCGCCAATCGAAATGAAGGAAACCGGCGAAAACTTTCTGCCGAACTCTAAGGAAATAATAGCCGATGCACAAACCGCAGCGGCGAACACACAGAATTCACTCGTTTTTAATATCAAGCTGCCCGAAGGATTTCACTTAAACAAAGACGCGCCGCAACGCTATGAAATCTCGGTCGAGAAAGGACAAAACATAAAAATCGTCAATCCGAAGCAAAAATTTACAAAGCTACCGATTGTCATTCCTTTTTCAACCGCGCAAAAAGGTCTGGCAACATTGCGGGCAAAGATAAGCGTTTATTATTGCCGCGAAGACAATACGGGAACTTGCCAAATCAAAACGCTCGTCTGGAAAATTCCGGTCAGCGTCGCGCTCGGCAAAAAAGCGTCGAATAAAATAGAAATTTCAGCTGCTGTTGAGTGAATTTTAAACGAGAAGTGAGAAGTAGCTGAGAAAGAACTTTCAATTAACCGATGCCGCCGATGATGCCTATTTGCAGTGACCTGGTTCTAATGTGAACTTTTTGCACTGTCCCAGTCAGCTATTGGAGACTTCACCGATGTTCGATGGTCTATGGTCGTATCGGGTTGATGGCTTTGTGAATGGCGGCAGCCTATCCATTGGATGAAACTGCCCAAAGGCTGTAAAAGCCGACGCAGATGTTGTTTGCTCGTCGGAATGACCCGCGAACTTAAAAGCGCGCCGTCCTGATTGATAACGGTTTGATGACAACGGTTTGAACCCAAGTCCAAGCCGACATAAATTGATTCTTGCATTGTAAGAAACCTCCTTTTTACTTTAGAAGGTCAAACAGTGCAGTTGACTGTCAAAGAACGGGTTGGACGAAACCGAGTCCAAGGCACGGCTTTCATCCTACCATTGGACGTGAGGCAAAAACAGCGACTTTCTTAAAACGTCGCTCGTTAAATCTGGGGTTGCGTGTCATAGGTTTCGCCCCATGCAACTCCGCCGTTCTTACTTCTCACTTTTCAAAACTAATTCCTAAGTTTTTCATTCGCCGATAAAGATGACTGCGGTCAACGCCCATGGCATCTGCCGCTTTTGAAACATTGCCGTCTGACTCGACGAGTTTGTGCAAAATGAATTCGCGCTGATAAGCGTCGTTCGCTTCTTTGAACGACGGAAAACGAAACGATAAAGCAGGTGTTTCCTTCTTCACGTCGAGTTCAGGCAAATCCTCAGCCGCAACTTTTTGTTTGCCGTGCATAATCACGACGCGCTCGATTGTATTGCGGAGTTCGCGCACGTTGCCGAACCAGGCGGAATTTTTTAATGTCTCAATCGCTTCCGCCGTAAAATCCTTCGGCTTTTTCCCGTAATCAAGTGAAAATTTACGGTTAAAATGTTCGATTAGCAGCGGAATGTCTTCCGGGCGTTCACGCAGCGGCGGAACTTGAAACGGAATGACGTTCAGGCGGTAAAACAAATCAGCGCGAAAATCGCCGTCTTCAATCAGATTATCAAGGCGTTTGTTCGTCGCGGAAATCACGCGCACGTCAACTTTGACCAGCGTGTTGCTACCGACCGGCTCAAATCTCTGCTCTTCCAAAACGCGCAGCATTTTCGCCTGCACGCGCGGCGACATATCACCGATTTCATCAAGAAAAAGCGTCGCGCCGTCAGCTAATTCAAACTTTCCTTTTTTCGCAGCAATCGCGCCTGAAAACGCGCCTTTCGCGTGTCCGAAAAGCTCTGATTCGACTAATTCTTCGGGAATCGCGGCAGAATTTATCTCGAGAAACGGCGCGGATTTTCTTTTCGATTCGGCGTGAATCGCCCGCGCAACCAATTCCTTGCCCGTTCCCGATTCACCCGAAATCAAAACTCGCCCGTCGGTCGGCGCGACAATCGCAATTTGTTTCCTTAAGGCTCGCATTGCCACCGACTCGCCGACCATTTCGTATTCTTGACTGATTTGTTCGGCTAGATTTTGATTTGCTCTTTCTAATTCTCTGGTGTGAATTGCATTTCTGACGGTGAGAACGGTTTTTTCGATTGAAAGCGGTTTTTCGATAAAATCGAATGCACCGAGCTTCGTCGCATTAACGGCGGTTTCAATGTTGCCGTGACCGGAAATCATCACAACGGCGGAATCATTTCCCTGCTCACGAAGGCGTTTCAGCGTTTCCAAACCGTCGATACTCGGCAGCCAAACATCAAGCAAAATACAGCCGAAGTTATTCGTTTCAACTGATTTCAAACACGCTTCGCCCGATGCAGCGGTTTCAACTTCAAAGCCTTCGTCCTCCAAAACTCCGCGTAGAGTTTCGCGGATTCCGCGTTCGTCATCAACGATTAAAATTGAGTTTGTCATACCGGATTCTTCAACTTAATTTATCACATCTTTTATGAAGTATTGGCTTGTAAAACAAGCCGGGACGGGAAATGTTCGGCAACGAAAATTTCGGTGAGGTTGGCTTCCTCGGCGAGTTTTTCTAATTCCCGCGGCACGAAAGAGCGCAGAATCGAAAGCGCGCCGTCTTCGCGCACGAGCGGGCTGATGCGAAAAGCCGTGCAGAAAATTTTGTAAAGACGGTAAGCCGTTTCGTGTCGGTGCAAATCGATAACAAAGATTTTTCGGCGCGAAACACGAGCCATTTCAGACAAAATTTCTACAACTTTTTCGTCAGTAAAATGATGCGTAAACAGCGAACAAATTGCGTAATCGAAAGATTTGTCGTCAAAAGGTAAATTTAAGGCATTGCCGCGAATGGCTTTTATTTCACCGAAACTTTTTGATTCTTCTAAAATGGCGCAAGCTGAGCGCGCGTTGAGTTCCAAACCAAAAAGATTCGTTTTTCGCTTTTGTTTTCGCGCAAATTCGGCAATTGTGCGCAGCAGTTCGCCCGAACCCGCGCCGACATCTAAAACGCTGAAAGTTTGTAAATCCGTTTTTTCGATTTCGCGCAAAAGTGTTTTTCTCAATGCCCAAACGTCGCCAAGAAAACGGTTGATAAAACGAATCTCGCGCAGAAAACGTTCGTATTCTTCAGACGTATAATCGCCTGTGTCAAGTCTTTCGAGCTGGTAACTGCGCGTCTCAAACACGAAAAGAGAATAGCAAAATTAAGCAAAAAGCGGGAAAATTTCCGAACGAAAATTTGCGCCCGATAAATTTGCAAACAAAAACTTGCCGCTTGTTTTTACGGGAATTTAACTTTAGATTGTTGATTATGCCGAAGCAATTTTATTTTATCAGCGACCTTCACTTTGGCGGCGACGGCTCGTTGATGACGTGCGATTACACCGAAGAATTTCTCGGCTTTTTGCAGAGACTCGCGCTCAAAGATAAAGAAACCGAATTGATAATCGCGGGCGACACTTTCGGTTTTTGGGAACTGACGAGCGTCAAAGGCACGGCGCAGCTTGATAAAATCATCAAATATCACCTGAAAATTTTCGAGCAGTTCAGATTAACCGGCAAGCGAATTCAAATTACAATGATGGTCGGCAATCACGATTACGATTTGGCTTGCGACCGTTTGTATGCCGAAAAACTTGCCGAATATAACATCACGCTCGATACGTCGCTTGCTTTGACACGCAAAATCGGCAGCAAAAAAATTTGGGTCGAACACGGACAGCAGATTGACCCGTATAACGCTGCGACCGAATACGGCAACATTCACGCATTACCTTTGGGATATTTCATTACGGAAAGTCTGGTTAGCGGCGCGAGCAAATACTCGGTTTTCGGCGCAAGCGACTGGCTTAAAGACATTCGCTCGGTCGACGTGCGCTCGATTCCCGACTGGCTCGTTTCCAATTATTTTTATAACGAAATGAACATCGTCCTTCGTTGGCTTCTGCTTCCCTTTTTGCTTCTTCTGACGGTGACGGCGGTTGCTCTGGTTGGACAACTGTTGAAAAACCTCGGCGTTTTCGATGTCAATATCTTGCTCGATAATCCGTTGATGCGAGCTTTGGGTTTGTTCGGCAACGTCTTGAGCTGGATTATAACGGCGAGTATGCTTGTCTGGTTTTTCGTCTTTGTCGTTTCAGTTCCGCTTTATGTTATTTACCGCGACATTCGCCACACGCTGCGCCGGATGCAGATTTTTCCCGCTTACAAATCTGCTCCGACCAACGAAGCAAACAACATTTATCTTGACCGTGCGCGGGCGGTTTTTGCTGACGAACCTGACGTTTGCACTTACATTTTCGGACACACGCACGACGCTTTTCTCGTCAAAGAAAACGGGCGCGTCATCATCAACACGGGAACGTGGCTGAAAATTTTAAAGCGCGTGTCCGTCAGGTTCGGACTTCTTCCGGGCATTTATTATCCGACCTTTCGGCTTAATTATTTTAAGATTTTCGCCGAAGCCGAAAAAATTGTCGTCAAATATGTCGAATTAACCAAAAAGCCGACCGAGAAATTAACTCTGCTGCAACGCTTTTTGATTTTCCGCCGCAAACCCGACGCGGCAAAACCGATCCCGGCGAAAACCATCTTGTAATTTTCTTCAAGTTTATTCGATTTTTTGTTGCGTCATCGAGTAAATTGCTTTATAAAATATTCTGCATATAAAGTTATTATGCAGTTCCGATTTTAGTAATTGTAAATTGTTTATTCAGGCAGAAATTAGCAAACATGCGGAAAGGTAAAGTGCGAGAATAATTTGGTTTGTGGGAAAAGACACATTAAATAAACTTCTTTAGCTTAAGTATTTCAAACTAAATTATACTTTTATTTCGTCCGATTCAGCCATCAAACGCGAAGAAAATGTTCAATCAGTTTTTCATATTATTTCTTTTAATTTTTTTCAATATTGCTGCGCAAAGCCAATCTTTGCCAAAACCCGAACGCGAATTTCGAGCTGTCTGGGTTGCGACGGTTGACAATATTGATTTTCCGACGAAAAAAACGCTTTCAGTCGAGCAGCAAAAAGCGGAACTCCTGCAAAATTTAGAACTCGCCAAACGATTAAAATTAAACGCCGTCGTTTTTCAAGTGCGCCCGCAGTGCGACGCACTTTACAAATCGGACATCGAGCCGTGGTCGGAGTATCTGACGGGCGAAATGGGCAAAGCGCAGTCGTTTGACCCGCTCGAATTTATCGTTGCCGAAGCGCACCAGCGCGGAATTCTGGTTCACGCCTGGTTCAACCCGTATCGCGCTCTGCATCCGTCGGCAAAAACCGTGTCGGAAAATCACATTTCAAAACGCCGTCCCGATTTGGTCAGAAAATACGGGAAACATTTGTGGCTCGACCCGACCGACAAGCAAGTTCAGGATTACAGTTTGAGCGTGGTTGCCGATGTCGTAAAAAGATACGACGTAGACGGCGTTCATTTTGACGATTACTTTTACCCTTATGCGGAAAAAGATGCAAGCGGCGCGAAAATCGAATTTCCCGACGACGCGAACTGGCAAAAATACAAAAATTCGGGCGGAAAATTAGAGCGCAACGACTGGCGCAGAAAAAACGTCAACGATTTTATCGAAGCGGTCGGGCGCGAAGTCAAACGCTTAAAACCGGAAATTCTCTATGGAATTTCGCCGTTCGGAATCTGGCAGCCCGTTCCCGAAAAGAACATCGCCGGACTCAACGCTTACACCGAACTTTACGCCGACTCGCGCAAATGGCTGCAGGACGGAACGGTCGATTATCTTGCACCGCAACTTTACTGGGAAACAGCCAGAAAAGAACAATCTTTTCCCGTTCTGCTCGACTGGTGGAAATCGCAGAACGCAAAAAACCGTCACATTTGGGTGGGCATCGCGCCGTATCGCATCGGCTCGAACGCGAATTACACCGTCGAAGAAATCGCCAATCAGATAAAATTAACCGGAAAATCGCCTGAAACGCGCGGCGCGATTCATTTCAGTTTCAAATCTTTGCGGAACGATTTGGGCGGAATTCAAAAAGTTTTGGGCGAAAAAGTTTACGCGAAAGACGCATTAATTCCGCAATCCGGTTGGATAAAAACCGCAAAACCGCTTGCGCCGAAAGTCGAAATCACGCGCGACGAAAAATTCGTCCGCGCCGCTTGGGCTGAACGAGGCGCGAGAAAGGCGTTTTGGTTCGTCATTTACGCGAAGGACAAAAACGGCTGGGGTTATTCAGTTTTGCCGGCAACAGAAAAATCAATCGCGCTTTCGGCTGACAGAAAAATTGAGAAGTTGATTGTAACGAGCGTTGATAGATTAGGAAACGAATCTTCGTTTTTTGAGTTCAAAATCAAATAATTTTATTTGGGTCTATGGTAGCAAACAAGCAATGGTAAACTTGTAAGCTACTGTAATGAAACAACTAAACCGATATTATCGGTGTGCTAAAATTAGCGAGCGAAAAACTCGTCAAATTATCAAGTATTTTGCGCTTGATTTGACGGCTAATAAAACCGCCCGGTTGACTGCATTGACGCACCAGAGCGTTAATCGAATCTACTTGAAAATACGACGGCGCATCGCCGAAGAAGCCGAGAGAGCATCGCCATTCTCTTCGTGTGAAATCGAGGTTGACGAATCTTATTTCGGAGCCAGGCGTGTGCGCGGAAAACGCGGTCGCGGAGCGGGCAATAAAACCATCGTCTTCGGAATTTATAAAAGAAACGGCTCGGTTTTTACCGAAATCGTGCCGAACGCGGCTCAGAAAACGCTGCAAAACATTATTCGCGGCAAAGTGTCGCTCGATTCGGTGATTCATTCTGATGGTTGGCGCGGTTACAATGGATTGGTCGATGTCGGTTATAGCAAACATCTGCGAGTCAATCACTCGGACGACGTTTTTGCCATCGGTGATATTCACATCAACGGGATTGAAAGTTTCTGGTCGTATGCCAAACGCCGCTTGCATAAGTTCAATGGTGTGCCGAAAAGAACTTTTTATTTGCATCTGAAAGAATGTGAATACCGTTTTAATCATCGCACTGAAAACTTACAGCTTTTGCTGTTAAAATTACTTGAGCGTTTTCCGCTCTGATTACTTTTGCTACCATAGACCCGAAAGTAATTATTACAACACACTCACCTTCAACTGTTGCGCTTGCACCTGAAGAAGCAATTTTTGTTGTAAATAAAACAGGACAAAGAATTGAAAAAGCCTCATGGGACAAAGCATTGAAGATTCTTACTGCTGGCGTTCCTTCATTCAGCGTTAATCATGAAAATAGAAGACAAGTTTTTGTTGAAAGTGATATGGATGTCTATTTTTACGAAGAAATGTATGAAAAATTATCAAGCAATTTAGAACCAGAAATCTCTTTAACTTTCATATCTTCGGGAAAAAGTGCAACGAATAAAAATCAACAAGGGATTGCTAATTGCGAACAAGTCAAAAATATTACAAATATACTTAGAAATGCTGGCAATAAATTTATTTTTGGAATTGTTGATTGGGATGGGACAAATACAAACACCGATTACATCAAAGTATTAGGTGAAGGTAACAGATACAGCATAGAAAATTACATCTTTGACCCAATTTTTATTTCCGCTTTGCTTTTTCAAGAACAGGAAAATGAATTTACAAGAGAGAATCTAAAACTTGAGAATAACGAAAGCTACTCTGACTTTAGAAACTTAACGTCAGGAAGATTACAAGTCATCTCAGATTTTCTAACAAATAAAGTCGCGGAAAGAGTCAAACCGACTGAAGATAAAAGAATGACTGTTCAGTTTCTCAACGGAAAAGAAATTGAGATTCCAATATGGTATTTATATCATTCAGGACACGATTTAGAAATTCATTTGAAAGAAGTTTTTCCAAAATTAGGAAGATTCAAGAATGAGGGTGCGCTTAAAAAGGAAGTTATTGACAAATACATTGATAACATTCCTGAATTCATTTCTAATGATGTTTTGGACGTTTTCAGGCAAATACAGGAACACTAATACTTTAGATTCCTAAATTAAAATTCACATTATGATTCAGACACTCGAAGCGATAATTGATGAAACGGGCAAGATTAGATTGCTGACGGAGATTCGTTTGGAGAAAAGCCGTCGGGCGTTGATGACGATTTTGGACGAAAAGCCGAAAGTTTCATTCGATTTGCACTTTCAACTTTTAATTCCTTCGGAGAAAATCGATAATTAACTCACCTTTTTTATTTTCGCATTATTAGTCCGACACAGCCTTTAGTTTGAAAAAAGCTCGATAACGAAGTTTGTCATCGCGTTCCAATTGATACATAAATCGCTTTTTCCGTTCGTCTGTCTGAAGCGTCCAGACATTGGTTGTGGCTTCGGGAATAAGTTTCGCCGTGTCCGCGTCGGCGGGAAATTTCTGCGTAAATTTTGTGCCGTCGGCAGATGCAAAGCCGCCGTAATTCGTGATTTTGTCGGGCGTGCCGTCCGCGTGGCGATGGTCGTGTTTGAACAGCAAGCCTTTGTCGTCGAGCGTTATAATCCAGGTTCTCGATTTGTCTTCGCCAACCAGAAACGGAATGCGAATTTCCGTATCGGTGCAAGTTTCAATCTTCATCAAAAGTTTTTTACCGACAAGCGCGTGGTCTGCATTGGTCGGAAATTCAGTCGCGCCTTCAAAAGTTTTCCCGCACATTTTCTTGAGTTTTTTGAAAAAGGCTTTTTGCGCTTTTAGGTCGGACGTTTGAGAATTGGTTTCGATTGTGCCGATTGACAAAAGCGTGATACTCAACAATGTAATGACTAAGACAGTTTTTTTCATCAATTCTCCTTTGGGATAATTTTTATTATTACAAAACCGTCGGCGCGTCCGAATGCGGCACGAAGCATTGGCGGCAACGGGCTTCGTATTTATCGCTTGCGCCGACTTCGACGCGAGCGGTTGAATCGGAAGTTCTCTGCGAATAGTTTGCCGTTTCGCCGCATTTGACGCAGATGGCGTGAGTCTTCGTGATAAATTCGGCGATTGAAAGAAGTTGCGGCATCGGCTCAAACGGTTTTCCGGTGTAATCCTGGTCGAGTCCGGCGATGATGACGCGCTTGCCGCTGTTGGCGAGAAAATTTACGGCTTGGATAATTTCCATATCGAAAAACTGTCCTTCGTCAATGCCGACGACCTGCGTTTCGTCTTCAATCTGCGCAAGAATTTCCTTTGCCGTCATCACGGGTTTTGAAACGTGCGTCATTCCCGAATGCGAGGCGATTTGTTCAATCGAAAAGCGATTGTCGATAACGGGCTTGAAGACCTGAACTTTC
>DATLXD010000030.1:0-2661 GCA_035575965.1 Pyrinomonadaceae bacterium
TGATTTGTGCGGCAAACCTGTTTTGATGTCGTAAGGTCCGGTTGCGTGATAAGCGTAATAATTTTTTTCGGGATTTGGAAAGCCTTTTCCCTTCGTCGTCAAAGCGTGAACGATAACCGGACCGTCATCAATTTTTTTCGCCTCTTCGAGCGCGTGAACCAGCATCGGAAGATTATGTCCGTCAACATAACCGATGTATCTAAAGCCCAATTCATTAACGAGCGCGCCCGGAAGAACCGCCGCCGCAATCGCGTCTTTGACGGTTTTCGCGGCTTTGCGAAGCTGCTCGCCGAAACCCGGAACGCTTTCCAAAGTATCGCCGACTTCTTCTTTAAGGCGGTGATAGCTTTGCGCTCCTTTGATGCGGTTCAGATAGCGCGTCAGCGCACCGACGGCAGGCGCGATTGACATATCGTTATCGTTTAATAAAACAATAAGGCGCGATTTCAAATGTCCGGCTTGGTTTAACGCTTCCATCGCCATTCCGCCCGCCAAACTCGAATCACCGATAAGAGCGCAAACGTGAAAATCTTCGCGCTTCTGGTCGCGGGCGATCGCCATTCCGAGTGCGGCTGACAGCGATGTCGAAGCGTGTCCCGCGCCGAAAGTGTCGTATTCGGATTCGTCGCGGCGCAAGAATCCCGAAAGTCCGCCGTATTGCTTGATGGTATGAAGCTGGTCGCGTCTGCCCGTCAAAATTTTGTGCGCGTAAGCCTGATGCCCGACATCCCAGACGAGCTTGTCGTTCGGCGTGTCAAAAACATAGTGCATCGCCACCGCAAGTTCCACTGCGCCGAGCGACGCGCCCGTGTGTCCGCCGACGCGCGAGGTTGTCTCCAGGATAAATTGTCTAACATCGTCGGCAACTTCCTGCAAATCTTCCAAGTGAAGTTCGCGCAAATCTTTCGGCGAATTTATTTCCGATAAAAATCTCATTTGATATTCCTGCATACTTTCAATAACTCAAACTTCGCATTTTATCTTGCCGGAACGCAAATGTTAAATGTTAAAACGACGAAATCGGTTCAAAGTTCAAAATTCAAGGTTCAAAGTTCGCGGTTAAACGGAATATTTTTCTTGAAATTTGGAATTCTAAACTTTGAACTTTGAACCTTGAACTTTGAACCGACCCTTTACATTTCTTTACACGGAAGACGAAAATGCTTTCGACTTTATTGTATTTGCCTGCGTCAAATGTAGCGAACAGCAAAAGCTAATCTAAAAAATCTAATAGGTAAAAAAACAAATGTCATTCAAACATAAATTCATTTCGGCTATCATTTTAGCCCTGGCAGTCGGCACTTTCACCACTTTTGTCGCGGCGCAGGACAGCAGCACGAACAATCAGCAGGATTCCACGAAGAAAGAAAGAAAATATGAGCGCGGAGGCGACGGTATGCGCGGCAGCAAAGGAATGCGCGGCGGAAAACACGGTGGCGACCGAATGCTGATGGGCGCACTTCATCGTCTTAACCTGAGCGACGCGCAAAAAGCACAAGTCAAGACGATTTTTGAAAACAATAAACCCAATCAGGCACAGCGCGAAGAGATGCGCGATTTAAGGCAGAAAAAACATGACGGTTCGATTACCGAGCAGGAACAAGCCAAATTTAAGGAAATCAAAACCCAAATGAGAGCATCCGCCGAGCAAACTCGTAATGCGGTGCTGGCAGTTTTAACCGCCGAGCAGCGCACACAGTTCGACCAAATGAAACAAGAAATGCGCGAGCGACGCGGGGAACGCAAAGGAATGAGAAAAGACCGTCAAACACCGGATACATCAGACGACAATTAATTTCTTTTCAATAAATATAAAAAAGGCGTGAGACAAATCTCACGCCTTTTTTCGTTTTAAATTTTGCCGCAAAATCAGCCGATAAACATTTCGTCGTCCGTATAAACACGGTCAATGCGTTTCGGCGAAGGTGCGAATAAAACTTCCAAACCCTTTCGCACACCAGCCATAATCGCCGCGATTTCCCGCGCCGGAACGACTACTTTTTCCTGAATAAAATCCGTCGTGTCGGCAACCTGCGCGTGCGTCCGGTCAATCGTGTCGCTGACCAGCTCGATTTTATCCTTTGCCGTGTGAGCCGTCATTCCGACGAGTTGTTTTATTTCGGCAACTTCGTCTTTGATAAGTCCGGCGGAATCGGAAAAGTATTTCGTTGCCGTCGAAAGATGCTCGGAAATTTCCGTGAACTGAACGGAAATTTGTTTGCCTTGCTCGCTGATGTCGTTGACTTTCCCAATCAACGGCTCGACTTTTTCTTCGACGCGCGTAACCGTTCCGACAACTTTATTTACGATAAACGCAATCGCAATCAAAGCTATCGCCATCACGACGAAACTAATGGCGATGACGATAGACGCAATCATCATCCAAAATTGATAATCATTCGTATTCATAATCTACTCGCCCTGTTTTTTCGCCGGAGCGTCTTCTTTTTTTACGGGAGTTTCCTCTTTTTTCACCGCCGTTTCTTTCGGCGCATTCAAACTTTTGTTTTCAGCCGGATAAGCGACACGATTCGGCGGAAGCGTTTTTTCGTCGGTGCGCTGTTTTTCATCCGAATAAGCTCGTTTTCCGGCTTCGATTGCCGCCGATAAAGGATTTGAACCGGAAACCGCGTCTCTGGCTTTATCGGTTAATTCTCCGGC
>DATLXD010000031.1:0-4049 GCA_035575965.1 Pyrinomonadaceae bacterium
TCTTTTGCAAAGTTTTCATCGCTAAACATCGCGTCAAGCACCGGCAAAGTTACCGGCATTTGCGACTCTAACTTTTTGCTCAACTCCGATACGTTTTGTGTTGAATTAGCTGCGGAATTGCTTGCAGTGTTCGTGGCGGGCGCATTAACACCGACGTTGGCATTTGTAACCGTTGTTGGTTGTTCGCACCCGATGGTTGTCAAAACTACAACAAAAGAAAAAACAAATACGAACACTTTTGCAGCTCGCATCTTATTAAACTGAAAATCCATTATTTATCTCCTCAAAAAACTGTTTCTATTTAATACAGTCAAACTGTCCGCATCGACAAAGCAAAAATTATACCTTGAAGTAAGGGATGAAATTTGAGGGATGAAGGAATAGTTATAATTTCTATTTTTTCATCTTTGTTATTTCAAATCTCATCCGTTACTTCGCTTCGATACTGTTTTTGAGAATCGGATATGGATTAAGTTCCGCGGCGTCGAAAAAGCGTTTCGGGTCGGTGAGAACGCCGATTGAAAAATGCAGATGATAATTTCCCGCGCCGCTGTTCCCCGTGTCGCCGACGTAGCCGATGACTGTTCCTTGTTTGACGAAATCGTGTTCTTTGATATTGTCGGCGCGGTTTTGCAGGTGAGCGTAATAATAAATAAAATACTTATCGTGGCTGTATTGGTAAATTGTAATTCCGCCGCCGCCGTTGCTGTAAAAAAACTTGGCGATTTCGCCGTCCGAAGCCGCTACGACCGGCGTTCCGCCCGGCGCAATGATGTCAATCGCGTTATGCACGCGACCGCCGGAACGCGCATTGTTATAAGTGTCTTGAAGCTGTTCGCGTTTGATGCCGACGACAGGTATCATCAGAGTTTGGGCTGTTTCGTTAGTCGAATTATTTAAGGCTTGATTGGCATTCGTTTCGGTTTCTGTAATTTCAGGCTCAGGCGTTGCGGCTTCGATTGACGGAATCACCTGTGGTGTCGGAACAGGCGTAACTTCAGTCGGGTCTTTGATGTTTTCAACTTGCAAATCGGCTGGATAATAATATGGTTTCAGCCAGGTTTCATAAACAAAAAGAGCGGCAAGCGCGTGAACGAAAATTAGATATAAAATTAAAGCAGGTTTTTTCAGCATTTGAAGTGTCCTGTCGGACAACTGCATTTTAAGTTTTAAATCGAATAACAGCAAGAAAAATAAGTTTCGATGAAGAAAAATAAAAAAAACAAATTATTTTACAAAAATCTGTCGGATGATTTTGAAGTTCCCGTTGATGCTGTTGGCGAAAAAATGCTCAGAGAATACGGCGCATTTTTTGTCGCTGGAAACGATGCGGTTTCGCCGAACAGAGTTATTTTTGAAAATGAAAGAGAAGTTGCCGAATGGCAAAAAAATGTTAAAAGTCTAAAGAAAACGATTGCGGAGTTTGAGATTGAGCTGCAAGCGGCGGCAATGAAAGCCTTAAAAAAAGCGATTAAAGAAGCAGAAGAAAATGATTTGACAATCACACCGCGCGGAACTGATGCGGCACGTCGAAGTTACGCCGAAACGGTTGACCTGTGGGCAAGCCGCGTCAATCCGGCTTTACTGCATTGGGTTGAAAAGGGAAGATTAACCGAACCGGAAGCCGAAAAAATTCATTCCTTATCGCCGTTTGAACAAGTTTCCGAAATTTTCAGACTCGAAGCAAAAGGAATTTTTTTCAGTAAGGATTTGTCGAAATCAATTGTTTATTCGGTTGCGCCGCCCGGAACTTCACAGCATCTTTCGATGCTCGCGCTCGATATTAAAGAACACGACGACGCGGTAGTGCGTGAAATTCTCGTCCGTCACAATTGGTTTCAAACCGTCGTTTCGGATTTGCCGCATTTTACTTATCTGGGAATTTCCGACAATGAGTTGGTAAATTTCGGTTTGAAAAATATTATCGATGACGGACGCGTTTTTTGGATTCCCGATTTATAAGCGTTTCATTAAGTCCGGGTCGCGGATCAGGATTTTTACCGCCGAGACGCTGAGTTTTCGCAGATTTTCGCAGAGAGAGTGAAAAATCTCGGCGCGTCTTCGCGTTAACTGTGCGCTAAAATCTTTCTCAGATTCCATAAGCCAATAACTTGGATTTTTAACTTTACCAACCTGAAACAAATTTTTTTAATTAAACGTATTACAGACAGTTAAAATTTTTTAATAAATCACTTATTTTGAGAGAACAAAATATGAATTCTAAATCCTTTCCGTTGAAAGTTTCGGCTTTCCTGCTGGCATTTTTATTGGTGTCAAGCCAGATTGTTAGTGCCAGCCCGCTATTTTTTCAACTTCCTAAAATTCAGGACGACAGTCAAAAAGTAAAAAAACTTCCGCCCGTCAATTACATTCGCAGCCGGACGATTGATGTCAAGCACGTCGCCATTGATTTGCGTTTCGATTGGGACAAAGAACAAGCCTACGGCTCGACCGTCGTTACGCTTGCGCCGTTCAAAGATACGAATAAATTCTATCTGGACGCAGCGGCGATGACGATAAATTCCATCACTCTGGCAAACGGAACGGCTTTGAAGTTTAAATATGACGGCAAAAAAGAAGACGACAATCTCGAAATAATGCTCGACCGCACATATAAGCGCGGTGAAGACATTGCGTTAAAGGTTGATTATCGAACGGGTTACGTCAACAAAGCCGATGCAGAAACGGCAATCGGAAGTTTCGGGCGCGGACTGAGGTTTATCAAACCGACGGCGGACAACCCGAACAAACCGCGCCAAATTTGGTCGCAGGGTGAAACGGAATTTAATCGTTATTGGTTTCCGTCTTACGACACGCCGAACGATTTTCGCACCTCGGAGCTTCGCGCAACGGTCGAAAAACCTTTCACGGTCGTCTCCAATGGAAAACTCGTCGAAACAAAAGACAACGGCGACAACACGCGCACGTTTCACTGGAAAATGGACACGCCTTATACGAATTATTTAACGTCTATCGTCGTCGGTGAATATACGGAAGTAAAACAGGATTACGCGGGCATTCCGATTACCAACTACGCTTACCCGAACGAAACAAAAGAAGTCGCCGCAACGGTAAAAAACTTGCCGGATATGCTCAGGTTTTTCTCGGAAAAAACCGGCGTCAAATATCCGTATCCGAAATACGCGCAAACTTTCGTCGAAGATTTCGGCGGCGGAATGGAAAATATTTCCGCGACGACGATGATTGAGGAAATGATTCACGACGAGCGCGAATTGATTGACCAGGATTCGGATTCTTTGCAGGCGCACGAACTTGCCCATCAATGGTTCGGCGATTATGTAACGACGCGCGATTGGGGACAAATCTGGCTCAACGAAAGTTTCGCCACATATTTTCAGGCACTCTGGCACGAAGAATCGAAGGGAAAAGATTTCTTTCTTCACAATGATGTCCGCTCAAACCAGCAGGCGACATTAGGTGCCTGGAATCAGGGCAATCGTCGTCCGATTGTGACCAAGCACTATGCGAACAAAGACGCGATGTTCGACCAATACGCTTACCCAGGCGGCGCTGCGGTTCTGCATATGCTGCGTAAACATCTCGGCGATGAAGTATTTTATAAATCGCTGAATAATTATCTTGTCAACAACGCAAACCAGCCGGTTTCGACCGAAGATTTGCGCATCGCTATCGAAGAAACGAGCGGTCAATCAATGGATTGGTTCTTTGACCAGTGGCTTTACAAAATGGGACATCCTGTTTTTGAAGTTACAAAAAATTACGATGCAACAAGCAAGCAATTAGCCCTAAACGTCAAGCAAACCCAAAAGGTTGACTCGAACAACGAATTTCCGCAAACCGAGTTTTTTCAAACCTTTGTTGACGTTGAAATCGGAACCGAGTCGGGAACGCGCGTCGAGCGAGTTTGGATAAAACCGCAAGCCGAAAATTCTTATACCTTTGCGGCTGACGCAAATCCGATTCTGGTTAATTTTGATTATGAAGGAACGCTTCTGAAAGAATTGAAATTCGATAAGTCAATTGACGAACTCGTTTATCAATTGGCGAATGACAAAGATGTTCTCGGT
>DATLXD010000032.1:0-6533 GCA_035575965.1 Pyrinomonadaceae bacterium
ACAAACGGTTTTGCCAAAGCCTTTAGCGGAGTTTCGCTCGACAGTTTCGTCAAAAAAATTACGTTTCAAAAATTGACTGCCGGCGGCATTTTAAATCTTGGAAAAACGGTCGAACTGATGGCGGAAGCGGAAGGTTTGGACGCGCATAAAAATGCGATTTCGATTCGGTTGGAAAAATTAGCCACCGAGGGCACAGAGAAAATTCAAACAGGATTTACAGGATAAAAAACCGATTTGTGTTATTCGTGGCTAAAAATTCTCTGTGCGCTCTGTATCCTCTGTGGCAAAAGGTTTTATGAAATTTGATTTAGAAAACTTAGTTCGGGAAAACATCAAAAATCTTACGCCATATTCTTCCGCCAGAAAGGAATTCAACGGCGCGGCGCAGATTTTTCTTGACGCAAACGAAAACAGTTTCGGCTCGCCTCTGGCGCAAAACTATAATCGTTACCCAGACCCTTTGCAAACAAAAATTAAGAAAGAAGTTGCTGAATGGAATGATGTCAAACCGAATGAAATTTTTGTCGGCAACGGCAGCGATGAAGCGATTGATTTACTCTTTCGCATTTTTTGCCGTCCGCAGATTGATAATGCTCTGATTTGCCCGCCGACTTACGGAATGTATGAAGTCTCGGCGGAAATCAACGACGTAAAAATTAAACGCGCCGATTTAACCGCCAATTTCGAGCTTGATTTTGAACGGATAAAAAATGCGATTGACGAAAATACGAAATTGCTTTTCGTTTGTTCGCCGAATAATCCGACGGGAAATTCTTTCGAGCGTGAAAACATTTTGGAGTTAGTAAAAAAATTCCAGGGAATTACGGTCATTGACGAGGCATACATACATTTTTCTGGTGAAAAATCTTTGGTATCGTATATAAACGATTTTCCGAATTTAGTTATATTGCAGACGTTTTCAAAGGCTTGGGGTTTAGCCGGGTTGCGGGTCGGTTTGGCGTTTGCCAATGAAGAAACGATTAAACTTTTCAATCTGGTAAAGCCGCCGTATAATGTCAGCCAAATCGCGCAGGAAGCAGTTTTACAGGCTTTGGAAAATAAATCGCAGGTTGAGAAAACGATTGCCGAAATCATTGCCGAACGCGAAAAGCTGGTTGAAAATTTTCGCGGATTTTCATTCGTTACAAAAATTTATCCGTCGAAGGCGAATTTTGTTTTAATCAAAACGACGGACGCAGAAGGGATTTACAAATTTTTGCTTGACGAAAAAATCGTTGTTCGCAATCGCAATAACGTCGAGCTTTGCGCGGGCTGTTTGCGAATCACCGTCGGTACAAATGAAGAAAACGCGGCTTTGTTAAATTCACTGAAGAATTATGAAACCACAGATAAGCACAGATGAGAATTTGAAAATCTGCGTTTACCTGTGCTTATCTGTGGTTAAAAATTTTATGAAAAAAGTTTTATTTATAGACCGCGACGGAACTTTAATAACTGAGCCGCCGAGCGATTTTCAAGTTGACAGCTTTGAGAAATTCAAATTTTTGTCGCTTGTCATTACATATTTGGGAAAAATCGCGCGTGAAACCGATTATGAATTGGTGATGGTCACCAATCAAGACGGACTCGGCACGGCGAGTTTTCCCGAAGAAACTTTTCATCCGGTGCAGAATTTAATGTTGGAAATTCTGGCAAATGAAGGAATCACTTTCACAGACATTTTCGTTGACCGCAGCTTCGCTCACGAAAATAAATTGACGCGCAAGCCGAACACCGGACTTCTAACAAAATACTTGGGCGGCGATTACGATTTGGCAAATTCTTTTGTCATCGGCGACCGATTAACCGACGTTCAACTAGCGAAAAATTTGGGCGCGAATGCGATTTTTATAAAAAATTACGACACGCTGCCAAACGATGAAACGGTTTCGCTCGTTGCAACAAATTGGCGCGAGATTTACGAATTCGTAAAACTTCCGCCGCGCAAAGTCGCGCACACGCGAAAAACCAATGAAACTGAAATTGCCGTTGAATTAAATTTGGATGGGAACGGAAAAGCAGAAATTTTGACGGGAATTTCTTTTTTCGACCATATGCTCGAACAAATTGCCAGGCATGGCGCGATTGATTTGCGAATTTTGGCAAAGGGCGATTTACACATTGACGAGCATCATACGATTGAAGACACGGCAATCGCTTTGGGCGAAGCGTTTAATCTGGCTTTACAGGATAAACGCGGAATGGCGCGTTACGGTTTTGTGCTTCCGATGGATGAATGTCTGGCGCAAGTCGCGGTTGATTTCGGCGGGCGAAATTGGATTGTTTGGGAAGCGGATTTCAAGCGCGAAATGGTTGGTAAAATGCCGACGGAAATGTTCTTTCATTTTTTCAAATCATTTACGGATAAAGCACAGTGCAATTTGAACATTAAAGCGGAAGGCACGAATGAGCATCACAAAATTGAAGCGATTTTCAAAGCGTTTGCAAGAGCTGTAAAAATGGCGGTCAAACGAGACATTACCGATGCGAATTTGCCAAGCACGAAAGGAAGCCTTTGAATTCAAAATGCAAAATTAAAAAAGTCTGATTTAGTTTTGCATTTTACACTTTGAATTTTATGCGGATTGCAATCGTAAAATACAACGCTGGAAACGTAGAATCGGTGAAAAACGCGCTCAATCGTTTGAGTGTCGAACCGATTTTGACCGACGATGCGGAAACTTTGCAAACGGCTGATAAAGTTATTTTTCCGGGTGTCGGCGAAGCGTCGACGGCGATGAAATACTTGCGCGAAAGAAATTTAGACGAAACGATTAAATCTCTCCGGCAGCCGGTTTTGGGCGTCTGTCTCGGAATGCAATTATTGTGCGAGTCTTCCGAAGAAAATGAATCGAGATGTTTGGGAATTTTGCCGTATCGAGTTAGAAGGTTTGAGGCTGATGTTTTGAAAATTCCGCAAATCGGCTGGAACAACATTTTCGATTTGAAGTCGGATTTATTTGAAGGCATCGCGGAAAATTCTTTTGTTTATTTCGTGCATAGTTTTTACGTCGAAAGCGGAACGGAAACGATTGCGACATGCGATTATGGCTTGAATTTCAGCGCGGCGATTCAGCACGAAAACTTTTACGCCGTGCAGTTTCACGCGGAAAAATCGGGCGCGGTCGGCGCGAAAATATTGGAGAATTTTTTGAAGATTTAAGAAAGTTTGTCCAAAGATAATTTTAATTTATGAATTAAGAATGCGGAATGATGAATAAAAATCTTAAACATTCATCGTTCATTACATCCGCATTCATCGTTTAAAAAATCTGTATTATCTGTGGACAATTTTTCTTTTCAGCAGAAATATGATTGAGATAATTCCGGCAATAGATTTAATCGAAGGCAAATGCGTGCGGCTCACGCAAGGCGATTTTGCGAGCAAGAAAATTTACAGCGAAAATCCTTTGGAGACGGCGAAGGAATTTGAAGCAGTCGGGTTAAAGCGTTTGCACATCGTTGATTTGGACGGCGCGAAAAACGGCAAAGTAACAAACTTAAAAGTGTTGGAAATGATTGCTGCGCAGACAAATCTGGCGATTGATTTCGGCGGCGGAATCAAAACTGACGAAGATGTTCAAGCGGTTTTTGATGCCGGTGCGGAAATGGCAAGCGTCGGAAGCGTCGCCGCCGGAGAGCCGGAAAAGTTTTTCGCGTGGCTGGAAAAATACGGAAGCGAAAAGATTTTGCTCGGCGCGGATGTGAAAAACAATTGTTTAGCGATAAACGGCTGGCAAACGACAACCGAATTAGAAATTCTGCCGTTTTTGAAAAATTATTTTTCCAAAGGCGTAACACAGGTTTTTTGCACCGATATTTCCAAAGACGGACTTCTCGAAGGTTCGGCAAATGAACTTTACGCGCGAATTTTGGAACATTTACCGGAAATAAAGCTCATTGCAAGCGGTGGCGTGAGCCGCATCGAAGACGTTTTCGAGCTCGAAAAAATCGGCTGCGCGGGCGTGATTGTCGGTAAAGCGATTTACGAAGGGAAGATTAAATTAGAAGAATTAAAACAATTAAGCACAGACGCACGGGAGAAAAATAAAACAGGATAAACAGGATATTCAGGATTTTGTTTTTCATCCTGCTCATCGTGTCTATCCTGTTTTATCTTGATTATTAAATGTTGGCAAAAAGAATTATTTCGTGTCTTGACGTAAAAGACGGACGCACGGTCAAGGGAACGAATTTTATAAACTTGCGCGATGCGGGCGATGCTGTCGAGCTTGCCAAAATTTACTCGGAGCAAGGCGCGGACGAACTCGTTTTTCTCGACATTACGGCGACGAATGAAAAACGCAAAACATTGAGCGAACTCGTCAAAAAAGTCGCGGCGCAAATCAACATTCCGTTCACCGTCGGCGGCGGAATTAATTCGGTGGAAGACATCGAAATTTTGCTCGCGTCCGGCGCGGACAAAGTTTCGATAAACACTTCTGCTGTTAAAAATCCGCAGATTTTGGAAGAAGCCGCGAAAAACTTCGGCTCGCAGTGCATCGTTTTGGCGATTGACGCAAAACTCGCCCGAAATGAATGGTTTGTTTTCTTAAACGGCGGGCGCGTGGCAACCGAACTCAATGCAATCGAATGGGCAAAAAAAGGCGTTATGCTCGGCGCAGGCGAGATTCTTTTGACTTCGATGAAAGCGGACGGAACAAGGCAAGGTTTTGAAATCGAATTGACGCGAAAAATTTCGGAAAGTGTTAACGTTCCGGTAATTGCTTCGGGCGGCGCAGGAAATGTCGAACATTTTGTTGAAGTTTTCACGCAAGGTAAAGCTGACGCAGCACTTGCAGCGAGTATTTTTCATTTTCGGGAAATTGAAATTCCGACGCTGAAAAATTATTTGAGAGGGCAAAATATCGCAGTTAGGATTTAAGAATATTTGTCCACAGATGAACACAGAATTAGTGGTAAGTGCCAAACAGTAAATAAAAACCGATGGGTCAAGACCAGATAAGCAAATTCTCTTAATAGAAATTATGAAAATTGATTTTGAAAAATCTCCTGAAGGTTTGATTCCGGCAATTGTGCAGGACATGCAGACGCAAAAGGTTTTGATGCTCGGCTATATGAACCGCGAGTCGTTCGATAAAACAAACGAAACGGGAAAGGTTACATTTTTCAGCCGCTCGCGCCAAACGCTTTGGATAAAAGGCGAAACGAGCGGGAATTTTCTTGACGTGAAGGAGATTTTAATTGATTGCGATGACGACACGATTTTGATAAAAGCCAATCCGACCGGCGCGGTTTGCCATAGCGGCGCGGATACTTGTTTTGATGAAAAAAACACGGCGGAAAATTTTCTTTTTGAACTCGAAAAGGTAATTCAGGTGCGAAAGACAAATCCGAATGAAAATTCTTATACGTCAAAGCTCTTTCAAAGCGGTTTGAACAAAATTGCTCAAAAGGTCGGAGAAGAAGCGGTCGAGCTAATTATTGAAGCCAAAGACGAAAATTCCGAGCTTTTCAAAGCCGAAGCCGCCGACTTGCTTTATCATTTACTAATCTTGTTAAGTGCGAAAAATTTAGAATTGAGCGATATTATCGATACTCTCAAACAAAGAAGACGATTGTAAAAAGATTTTATCCGCTAAAATTTTATGCTTAGAAGAATTATCATCCTTAAAAAAAGGTTGTGCCTTTTTCAAGCACAACCTTTTTTGTAAATTGGAAAAAAATTACGATTTCTTCTTTGTCCCGACGGATCTACCGGTCTTCTGCGGCGTCAATTTATCTTGCGTCTTCAGATACTCGACCGCATCACGGACGCTGGCTTTTAGAGGATGATTTTCAGGCGCGGTGTCGGCAAATTTCTGCATATAGTTTAAGCCTTCTTGTTTTTGTTCCTTATTGTCGGCGACTACACCCGAATTAAATAAAGACAAACCTATTCCGGCTAAAGCGTCCGGGTTATCCGGCGATGTTTCCAAAGCCTTTCGGTATGCAACAATGGCGTTTTCAGAATCGCCTGCTTCGCGCAATATATCGGCTAAAGTCAATTGAGCTTTCGATTTCAGTGCCGCATCGGTTTCAACCGCAAAATACTGTTCATAAGCTGCTTTGGCTTCGGTAGCTTTTGATTTGTCAACGCCTGACTTACTCATCAAACGATGAACTTCAACTAAATTATTGAGGAGATTCATTTTATTGGCGTCATAGCTTTTCTGCGCGGCGGCATCAGGAGCGGTTGCCGTTTTTAGAATTGCTAAACCTTTACTATATGAATCCATCGCCGCATTCCAATCTTTTTTAGCAGACTCAAACATACTCGCTTTGAGCGCAGCATCAGTCGATTTAGCACCCTGTGAATAGCTGGCAAAACCTTTATCTTTTAAAACTGCACCTTTAGCATTCAATAAAACGGGCGCACTTCCGACAAAATCGGGTTCAGCATTAATGCCTTCATCAAATTTACTGATTGCCAAATCATAATTTTTTTCTTTAAAAGCGTTATTACCTTCACTAAAAGCCTTTTGAATTAAGGCATCATTATTTTTATTTTTTTCGTTTTTTGCAGTAACCTC
>DATLXD010000033.1:0-1735 GCA_035575965.1 Pyrinomonadaceae bacterium
GCGGAAAGTTCGCCGCTTGCTACCATTTCATTTAATTTCAAACCGGCTTTGGCGCGTTCGCCGTAGCCGAGCCAGCAGATTCTCGCGGGCAAGCCTTGAAACGCAACTTGCTCTTGTGCCATTGTCAGCCAGCGCGTCAAATGGTCGTTTTCGGGAAACAAATTCATAATCGCTTCGTCGGTTTTGTAAATATCTTCCGCGTCGCCGGAGAGCGCAACCCAGCGAAACGGACCTTTGCCTTCGCAGAAAAGCGGGCGAATATAGGCGGGAACAAAACCCGGATAATCGAAAGCGTTTTCAACGCCGTTGTCTTTCGCACGCTGTCTTAAATTGTTGCCGTAATCGAAAACAATCGCGCCGCGCGTCTGGAATTCGAGCATTGCTTCGACATGCCGCGCCATCGAATCCATCGCTCGTTTTTCGTATTCGGGCTGATTCGATTCGCGCAGAGCTTTTGCTTCTTCGACGCTCAAACCAACCGGAATATAACCATACAAAACATCGTGCGCGGAAGTCTGGTCGGTAACGACATCGGGAATTATATTTTTATCCAATAATTGCCAGTGAACTTCCGCCGCGTTGCCCAAAAGCGCGATTGATTTCGCTTCCTTTTTGCCGGTAAATTCTTTGACCAATTGCAACGCTTCGTCTAAATTTTCCGTCGCCAAATCAACTTGTTTAAGTTGCAATCTTCTATCAATCCGCCAACGGTCAACTTCAACTAAAAGACCGACACCGCCGTTAAATGTAATCGCCTGCGCCTGCGCTCCGCCCATTTCGCCCAAGCCAGCCGTTAAAATGAATTTCCCCGCGAGATTTGCCCAACCGTTTTGTCGTGCAAGACTTCCGAAAGTTTCATAAGTTCCCTGCAAAATCCCCTGGGTACCGATATAAATCCAGCTTCCCGCCGTCATTTGTCCATACATCATCAAGCCTTCACGTTCGTATTTATCAAAATTTTCCTGCGTCGCCCAATGCGGAACGATGTTTGAATTTGCCAGCAAAACTCTGGGCGCGTCAGTGTGCGTTTTGAAAACTGCGACGGGTTTTCCCGATTGAACAAGCAGCGTTTCATCCGCTTCCAAGTTCTTTAATGATTCCAAAATCGCATCAAAACATTCCCAATTACGCGCCGCTTTTCCGCGTCCGCCATAGACGATTAAATTGTCCGGGTCGAACGCGACATCGGCATCGAGATTATTTTGAATCATTCGATACGCGGCTTCAATAAGCCAATTTTTGCAGGTCAACTGCGTTCCTGTCGGCGATTTTACGATACGTTTCATATGGGCGATGTTCTCAAAAAATTCCTTTTATAGCTTGTTCGATAATGTTAAACTTTATTAGCGAATTGCGTATCAAGCAAATTCGCTTCAAGCCGAAAACCGATTCTCTTTCACCGAATAAAATTTTATGCCCGAAACAAACGAGCAAATCGAACGCCTGCAAGCACGGCTCGATAAAATGGTCGAGTATCAAGATTATTTTTTCCGCGAAATCAATTTGATTCAAATTGAAATAGGCAAACTCAAAGCAATTCCGAATGAGCAAAACGATATTTTGCCTTTGGAATCGCAGAAAAAGCCGCCTGTTGATAAGGACGTTTCGTTTTACAAACCATCACCAACCGCCGAATCTTACCAATCCGCAAAGTCTTCTGAAACCAAAGAAAAATCAACTGCGTCTGAGCCGAATTCACAGGAACGGCAAAATAATTACTCAAATTATGACGCTA
>DATLXD010000034.1:0-5424 GCA_035575965.1 Pyrinomonadaceae bacterium
TAACCGATTACGCGACGTTTGCGTATCTCGGCGATGTTTTTGTTTTAGAAGAATTTCGCGGACAAGGTTTGAGCAAATGGCTGATGGAAACGATAATAAATCACCCTGATTTGCAGGGCTTCAGGCGTTGGATTCTGGCGACGAAAGACGCGCACGAGCTTTATGAAAAGTTCGATTTCACCCGACTTAAATTCCCCGAACGCTGGATGGAAAAAACCGCACCGAATGCTTATTAAACGAAAATTTTGCAGCTTTAACGGTTTTTGATACAAACCTATGCGCACAATTAAATTCGGCTCTGATTTATTATTGGTGTGCTGTTAGACTTCCCACATTCGCGTGTGTAAGATTAATTTTAGCGTTAATTAAAGAAAGAAAAATCAACAATGCGGGGAGAAAAAATTAACAAAACACACGAATTTTTTCTTGCTGCTTTTTTGATTTTCGTTTTGATATTCAGCGCGTGTTTTTCGAGCGGTGAAAATAAACCGCCCGAAGTTTCCCAAGATTCAAACCAAGCCGCTTTTGAAATTCCGCCGCCGAGTATAAATCTCGACAAACCACTCGAAATTTCCGACAAAGAAAAAGATGTTGCGCTGAGGCGAAAAATTGATGAAATAATCGAACGAAGCGAATTTGCAAACGCGCGATGGGGCGTTTTCGTCGTCAGTTTGAAGGACGGACGTATTTCAGTGGCAAGAGACGCGCGGAAACTTTTCAATCCGGCGTCAATCGAAAAAACTCTCACCTCAATCGTCGCACTCGACAAGCTCGGCGCGGATTTTCGATGGCAGACAAAAGTATTTTCAAACAAGCAAATCGAAGAGGGAATTTTAGATGGCGATTTGGTTATTTACGGTCAAGGTGCGCCGGATTTTGACGCGGAGGCTTTGGAGAATCTAGCCAATCAATTGCAGGCAAGAGGTTTGAAACATGTCAAAGGCAACGTCGTCGGCGACAACAGTTTCTTTAAAGGCGAAGTAATCGGCGACGGCTGGACGTGGAACGATTTGCAGTGGCATTACGGCGCGGAAGCGAGCGCGTTAACTTTCAGAGAAAATCAAGCAGGCGTTTATATGCAGGACGGCAAGCCGACGGCTTCGACCGATTATTTGCAGATTCAAGGCGAATTGCAGCCAAAGCAAAACGGCGAAACCGAAGCCTTCGGCATAAGGCGCGGGCTTGCCGACAATCAAATTTACGTTTGGGGAAACGGAGATAAAGGGGCAGGACGAATTGCCGTCCACAACCCCGCGCTTTGGACAGCAAAAAATCTTAAGGAATCTTTGGAAAAAAAGGGAATTACGATTGACGGCGAAGCCAAATCGGTCGATTGGAAATCGGAAAATAAATTAGATGTCGGAAACGCCGTCCAGCTTGCTTCGATTGACAGCAAAACTTTGGCGGAAATCGTCAATCGAATGAATAAACAATCGGTTAACATTTACGCCGAGCTGATTTTGCGGACTCTCGGCAAACGATTCGGCGATACCGCGCCGGACGAAAGCCGACAAATACAAGCGATTCGCGGCGACGATTCGGCGGGCGCGTCGGTCATCAAAAAATGGCTGACGGAAAAAAATGTCGCTGCCGGAGAGATTCAAACTCACGACGGTTCGGGACTATCGAGACTCAATTTTGTAACGCCCGAAGCCTTCGGTCGGGCGCTTGTTTTCGCCGCGCAGTCAAATTTTGCAGATGTTTTCAAAGATTCGCTGCCCGTTGCGGCAACCGACGGAACTTTGGGCGGACGTTTGGGACGAGTAAAGGGAAAAATTTTAGCCAAAACCGGCTCGATAACTTATGTCAATTCCCTGGCGGGCTACGCGCAAGGCACGGACGATGAAATTTTTGCCTTTGCAATTATCAGTAACAATATAACACGCAAATCCGACAGTTCCAGAATAATTGATGCGATTGCGACAAGTTTGGTAGATACTCAATCGCCTAATATACAAAATTCAAATAAAAGAAATTCAAACAAAAATGACAAAAATTATAAATAGTCGGGTAAAAAATCTTTCCTTCTCGACCGTTGAATCTATCTGATAAAAAATCCGAGAAATAAAAACAACCAGAAGAAAATCATCAAAAATAGCGGTAAAATCATCGCAAGAAGACAACCTATATTTGCCCAAGATTCTTGATTCCAAGTGTAAGGCGCAGGGCAATGCGGGCAAAATTCCGCGCTTGCCATAAACGGACGCTTGCATTTCGGACAAATTTTGAGCGACATCTTATTCTAGAAAAATTAACCACATATATACACAGATTATCACAGATTAAGCTTAAAATTTTGCTTTATTTTTCACGCGCGCTTCTGCCATTTTTCGTTTTTGTCGCTCAAAGCATTTTGTGATAACCTAGGCATTTTCAAAACACATCAAAAGGAATTTTTCGAGTAAAAATGGTTGAAGAATTTGCGTTCGACAATACGGAAGAACGCCGTAAAACGCGACAAAACGGCGCGGGTTGGATTGAGGTTATCGTCGGCTCGATGTTTTCGGGCAAGAGCGAAGAATTGATTAGAAGGTTGAGACGCGCCCAAATCGCACGGCAGAAAGTTCAGGTTTTCAAGCCCGTTATTGACAATCGCTTTTCGATTGAGCAAATCGCCTCGCATTCGGGAATGACGCACGTTTCAAAACCGGTGATGACGGCAAAGGAAATTCTCGCGCAGATTGAAGACGAAACGCAGGTCGTCGGCATTGACGAAGGACAGTTTTTCGATATGGAAATCATCCAAGCCGTCAACTTTCTCGCCAACAAAGGCAAGCGCGTCATCATCGCCGGACTCGACCAGGATTACACCGGAAAGCCGTTTGAGCCGATGCCGCAGCTTTTATCAATCGCCGAATTCATCACAAAAACTCACGCCATCTGCGTCAAATGCGGCGAAACGGCAAACTATTCGCAGAGAACTTCTGATTCAACCGCTCGCGTCGAAGTCGGCGCAAGCGACAAATACGAAGCGCGTTGCCGTCAATGTTTCGTGCCGTATTCGGATAAGCCGACAGTTCACGAGTGACAAAGATTCGTTCCATACCGCGCCGCTCTCAGAGAACAATCGCTGCCTGCGCTTCCACAAAACTCGCATTACTGCGCACTTCGGTGCGTTCTAACCTTTTGCTAAATTTCTGTCAGAAAAAAATAACAATTTAACACGCTCAATCTCAATTCTTCAACCAAACGAAAAAGGCTAATTTGTTTGAAAGATATAAGCGTCCTCAGTTTTTATTTCTTTTCCACACTCGACATTTCTCGCACGAGCCGTTCGCTTCGGTTATCACGAGTTTAACGTCGGACACATCGCCGTTCGCCGCAATTTCGACGGGTTCGGCGTGGCGTTGATTGGTTTGAATGGTAATATGCGCGCGTATCAAATATCGCAGATTGTTCATCAAGGTGTATGAAAACTGTCCTTTAGCATCTGTTTCGATACCGTTCCAGCACGACGAGCTTTCCGAGTATTCGACTTCTTCAATACAGAGCCTAGCTTTAGCGACAGGTTTTCCGTCGGGCATTAAGACGACACCGCGAATCTTTCTGGTCGTTAGTTTCTTGCCAAGCGCGAAATCGAAATTTTCGATCACCTGCCCTTCGGTTATCGTAATTGGGGCGGCGTTTTGTAAATCGGTCGTTCCCGGATAAAAAGTGCGCGGATATGAAAGGTCTGGGTCGCCCGAACGGTCGAGCCGAATACCGAGATAGTACGTTCCGGCTGGAATTTCTTTGAATAAATAGCGTCCCTGTTCATCGGTATAAGCGAAATAAGTATCTTTTTGATAGCGTTCGCCAATCTGCTCGACCGGAATCAGATTAACCGCGATTTTAGCGGCGGGCGCGGCTTCGTCGGTTTGAATTTTGCCGCTCAGGAAAGTTTTCGTTGCCAGCGCGGTATATGTTACGGCGCAGCCTTTGTCGGGGATTTTGATTGTTTGTTCCTTTTCAAAACCCCACATTCCTTCGGGAACTTTGACGCGCATTTTGTATTCGCCCGCCGCGAGATTCGACAGGCGATATTCGCCTTTTTCGTCGGTCAACGCTTCGTAACTATTTCCGTTTCCCAGAAAAGTCAGCCGTATATTCTGAAGCGGCGGATTTGGTTTATATTCGTCGTCTGATTTGCGAATCAGATATTTCGTCACCTTTCCGTAGACCGTTCCGCCGGCTTTCGCGTCTTTCAAACCGCGAAAGTATTCCAAATCTTCGGTCGCCTTTGATAAAAGCTGCGTGCGCGTACAGATGCCGGTGCCGAGCTTACCGGTTTCCTTATTGCGGTAAGCGTAAATGAGATAGCTCTGACCGGTTTCAAACGCAAAACCGCAGTCGCCGCCGCCCAAACCTGTTTCAAGCTCAACCGACCTTTCCTCGATTCCGCGAAAAGATTCGGTGACGGCTAACCGCACGGTTTTGGTCCGAAACATCGAAGAAAATTCATTGTCACCGTTCGACGCGGGTTTAGCGGGCGTGTCTTTAATTTCCGTAACCTGCCCGCTGAAGACGACTTCCGTATTCCAGAAAGATTGACACGGCGGACCGGAACCAATGCATGAGCAGGCTTCGATTATCGCGGGCGAAACAAAAAAGAGAGTAAAGAGAAAAACGCAGCTTGAAACTATTTGTCGCATAATTTTTATTTTTAAGTGGTTAGATGCCATTCCGACCAAATGGTTTTCTCGCCGCCAACTAAGAATCCTTCTCGCTATAGCTATTGACGAGATTAAGGTTGGAGGAAAACAAGTTAATTTGAAGTAATTCTATTTCTCCGCTAACTTTCTCTGCCGCTCAAAATGGTCGAAAATCTGCGTTGCCGCTTTTGCGCCGACAAAGGGTTTTAGTTCTTCAATCGAAGCCTTGGCGATTCTTTCAATCGAGCCGAAGTTTCTGAGAAGTTTCATCTTTCTTTTCTCGGCGACTCCTTCAATCGCCGTTAATTCAGATGTGAAATCGCGCATCTCGCGGCGTTTGCGGTGATATTGAATCGCCGTTTTGTGCGTTTCGTCGCGGATTTGCTGGACGAGGCGAAAGACGGGAACGCCGTTTTCAAAATAAATTGGTCTGTCTTCGTAACCGAAACGCAAAAGATGAGAAATTTCGTTGTGGCGGCGCGGCGGTTTGACGAGTCCGACAATCGTAATCGCTTCCAAATCAAGTTCGCTCATCGCTTTTGCCGCCGCCGAGATTTGTCCTTTGCCGCCGTCTATAAAAATCAGTTGCGGCAAAGGTTTTTCTTCATTCAAAAGACGTTTGTAACGGCGGAAAACGGCTTCGCGCATCGAGGCGTAATCGTCCGCGCCTTCGACGGTTTTGATTATAAATCGCCGAAATTCCGCGCGGTTCGGTTTGCCGTTTTCAAACACGACGATTCCCGCGACGTTTTCCGAGCCGGAGATGTTTGAAATATCGAAACTTTCGATGCGT
>DATLXD010000035.1:0-9341 GCA_035575965.1 Pyrinomonadaceae bacterium
TATCAACAGCTCGCCGACCAAGAAAATTTCCTTCGGCGTATTTATGGGTTTCATCAATAACGCTTACGATTTTGATTTCGGCGGCGGTAACCGTTTCCCGCGCGTTTCTTCCGCTATTCTTGGTTATCAAACTGCTTTAGACGAGTATTTACGGCGATTGGCGGAAAACCCGAACGACCCGACCAACATCTCGCCGCTGTTTCCCGGACAAGACCCGGGCGCGGGAAGACAATTTGACATACAGGCGGGAGTTGAATACAAACCGATTGACCCGCTTCGCATTTCGCTCGAATACAGAAAAAGCAGATTAAGCCGCTTTGACACCGGACGAACCGCTTACGATTCAAACATCGGAACTTTTCGCTCTACTTACCAATTTACGCGCTTTACATTCGCTCGCCTGCGCCTCGATTACAATTCGATTTCGTCAAATGTGAGCGGACAATTTCTGGTCGGCTGGAATCCGAGTCCGGGAACGGCGTTTTATGTCGGCTACAACGATAACTTTAATTACAACGGCTTCAATCCTTATACCGGACAGCTTGAGCCGCGCTTTGAACGCAACAACCGCACGTTCTTTATCCGCGCGTCGTATCTTTTTCGCAAGAGCTTTTAGAGAAAAATAGACAAAGTTAAAAAATCGCTGTCAAATTTTTTTTCGGTTTTCTTATTCGCCCAATTTCCGTCTTTACTTTCCATATTTTTGTAATTATGATGACGCTCGACAGCTAAATTTAGTGGATTTTACCGTAACTTTTCGCATTATGCTTAATGACGATAACAAAAAAGTTCTTTACTTTCAAAAGTTTAGAGGGAAATAAAAAGATTTAAAAAAACTCTCATTGTAATTTCTTAACTTATGTTGTATAAATCATAGTGGACAAACCATTTCTTGTTTTTTGATAAAGGAGTTAATAAATGAATCTAACTAAAAGTTTTTTTGCACTTTTCCTAAGTTGCTCCCTCGTTTTAGTTTCATTCCTGAGTTTTACAGTTCAAAGCATTTCGGCTCAAGACACTAACAATGCCCTGCGGCGGGGTTATCGAACCGGTTATTCGGACGGATATATGTCCGGTTACCGCGATTCAATCGAAAACGCGACGAAAAGTTATGAGAAGCATGACGAATATGCACGTGCCAACCGTGCCTATAATAAGGATTACGGAACGCTCGAAGATTACCGCAACGGCTACCAGCAAGGTTTTGAAAGCGGCTACGATACCGGATTTGAAAAACGCTCGTTCGACGCAACCGTTCCGGTTAATTTGTCTAAACGCGGCATCGTCGCTTCAAAAATAGTTGTCGAAACGCCGACGACCAAAACGACTATCGAAGAAAAATCTCCTGAAAAACCGGCTGTCGAAACGGCTGTAGCAGCCACGCCTGTTGAAACAGTTGTTGCAGCTACGCCTGTCGAAACAGTTGTTGCAGCCACGCCTGTCGAAACGGCTGTAACAACTCAAGTCGAAACAGCCGTAACAACGCAAGTTGAGCCGCAAGTTTCGGAAAATACAACGAGCGCGCCGCCGACAGATAACGCCCAAAGCACACAAGCGCCCGTCATTATTGCTAAAACAGAAAATATAAATTTTTCGCCGAGCCGCACGGATACATTAGTCATTCCGGTTGAAACCGAATTGATTATCGAGCTTCTCGATGATGTCAACACGGAACGAAACAAGGAAGGCGACAAATTTCAAGCGCGTATCGTATCGCCGAATGAAGTCGGCGGCGCGATTATCGAAGGCAAAATCAGCAAAATCCAAAAACCCGGCAGAATCAAACGCCGCGCCGAAGTTGTCTTATCGTTTGACCGCATTGTTTTAGGAGAAAATCGCTGGAGTAATTTCAACGCGATTTTGACCGAAGTTTTGCCCGTCAAAGGCGACAATGTTAAGCGCGTTGACACGGAAGGCACAATCGAAGGTAAAAGCTCGGTCAAAAGCGATTCGGTCAAAGTCGGTGCGGCAACCGGCACGGGCTTAGTCATCGGCGCGGCTGCCGGCGGTCCGGTCGGCGCGGCGGTCGGCGCAGGTGTCGGCGCGGCTTTCGGAGTCGGCGGCATATTTATCGAGCGCGGCAGACACATCCGGTTGGGCAAAAATCAGCAACTTCGAATCAAAACAGTTTACGAAACACAAATTAGATAATCATTTACCATTTATCATTAAACATTTATCGTCGAAATCGTCAAAAATGGTCATGATAAATGTTTAATAATAAATGTTTTGGGCGCGAAGCATACAGTCAAGCCTCGCTCCGCTTTAATCCGCGAAACCGTGCAAATCTTTTCTATTCTCCTTTGAGATTGCGCGCGGCGTTTCGCGGATTTTTTAATCATTTAGTCAGATGATAATTGCGCTTTTGACCGATTTCGGAACAAAGGATTATTTTGTCGGCGCGATGAAGGGCGCGATTTTATCGGTCAACGAAACGGCAAAAATTATTGACATTACGCACGAAATTGCCGCGCAAGACGTTCGTTCCGCAAGTTTTACACTTCGTGCCTGTTATAAAGATTTTCCAGAAAAAACAATTTTCACAGGGGTCGTTGACCCGGGCGTCGGCTCAAACCGCCGCGCGATTTTAGCCCAAACCGACAATTATTATTTCGTCGCACCCGACAACGGATTGCTAAGTTTTGTTTTTGAAGCAAAAGCAGATTTTCGCGTTTTTGAACTCACCGACGAAAAATTTTTTGCCGAAAATATCAGTCGAACTTTTCACGGACGCGACATTTTTGCTCCGGTTTCCGCGCATCTTTCAAACGGCGTGCAGCCAAACGAATTCGGCAGCGAAGTTAAAGATTTTATTTGCCTTAAAACGGAAAGACCACGAAAGGTTTCCGACCGCAAAATCAAAGCCGAGATTACTAACATTGACCGCTTCGGTAATTTGATTACGAATCTCGAACAAACAGATTTACCCGAAAGTTTCATGCTCGAAATAGGTGCGAAAAAAATCGGTAAGCTGCAAAATTTTTTTGCCGAAGCCGAAACGGGCGAAGTGTTTATGATTTTGGGAAGCGCGGGTTTTTTGGAAATCGCCGCCTTTCGTGCGTCGGCGGCAAATCTTTTAAATGCAGAAATCGGACAAAAAATTTTAATAACAAAAACCGTATGAAAAATTACCTGCACCTTGTCAGTTGCAAAGCGTTTTGTTATCTTCAAATGAAGAATAAAATTCAGTTTCCGAGGAAAATAAAATAATGACTACAGTAAAAGAATCTTCAACCGCGACCGCCGGACTGCGCGGCGTGGTTGCCGCGCAAAGCTCAATCGGCGATGTCAACGGCGAGCAGGGGATTTTAATTTATCAAGGTTACGATATTCACGATTTAGCCGAGAATTCGACGTTTGAAGAAACCATATTTTTGCTTTGGAACGGACGACTTCCGCAGGCGCGTGAACTCGAAGATTTGAAGAAGGAGTTTCAGGCAAATTACGAAGTGCCGACAGAAGTTTTGGAAATGATGCGGACTTTTCCGAAAGACGCCAATCCGATGGATGTTCTCCGCACAAACATTTCGGCTCTCGGTTTTTACGACAAAGAAGGACATGCGACAGACCGCGAAAACGCCGTCCGCACGGCAATCAAACTCACCGCGCAAATCGGCACGTTGGTTGCGGCTTGGGAACGCATTCGCAATGATAAGGACATCGTTGTGCCTGATAAATCATTGAGCATCGCGGAAAACTTTTTGTATATGTTTCAGGGCAAAAAACCCGAAACTGATGAAGCGCATATCTTCGACGTGGCTTTAATTCTGCACGCCGACCATGAACTCAACGCTTCGACATTTACGACGCGCGTCGTCGCCGGAACTTTAGCTGATATTTACGGCGCGGTTACGGGCGGAATCGCAGCACTCGCCGGACCGCTGCACGGCGGCGCGAATACAAACGTAATGAAGATGCTCAAGGAAATCGGCAGCGAAGACCAAATTGATTCGTGGCTTGATAAAGCCCTCGAAGAAAAACGCAAAATTATGGGCATCGGACACGCCGTCTATAAAACCGAAGACCCGCGTGCGACTTGGCTGCGAAAATACTCAAAACAGTTGGGCGAGAAAAAAGGCGATTTGAGCTGGTTTAATATGTCGCAAAAGATTGAAAAAGCGATGTTCGACCGCAAAGGAATGTATCCGAACGTCGATTTTTATTCGGCTTCGGCTTATTACCTGATGGACATTCCGCTCGACCAATTCACGCCAATTTTCGCCATTTCGCGCATCTCCGGCTGGACGGGACATATTTTAGAGCAATACGGCAACAACAAACTCATTCGCCCGCGTGCCGAATACATCGGCGAAAGAGATTTGAAATACATGCCGATTGAGCAACGCTAAATAAGGAATGGTAAACATGTACAAAAAGCATTTGTCACTCATACTCGTCTCGTTTTTGATTCAGATGATTTGCATTACACCGATGTCGGCTGTTGTGCGGACTGACAAAGAGACGCATCGTATCGCTAAGATGAAAGAACGTATTAGCGTAATTCACCTTGAAAAAAAGCGTGGCATCATTACACGGCGGGACGGGACGAAACTTAAGGGGCGTATCAGTGAAGTTAAGGAATCTTCTTTTATCATAAGAGACGAGCAAACAGGTACGACAAGTGAAGTTAAAAATGATGACGTGACACAAGTTAAGACCAAAGGTAATGGTCTTGCAACAAGCACGAAAGTCTTGATCGGGGTTGGAATTGCCGCTGCGGCAGTGATATTGCTGGTCATCATTAAGCCGTTGGGGCGTTCCCCTTTCCCTAAATGCAACGCAGACCAATCAAATGCCCCTTGCGACAACAGCAGATGATACGAAGTCACACGCGCTACCTAGCAACGGCTTCCACCTGACCGCGAGTCAACAGTTCTTTTACCTGCACAGTCTCTATGGATTTTAGGGTAAAATCGACTATTTTAGGCAAAGCCGAATTAACTTTCCGATTTGCCTTTCTTGTTTGGAAAATTTTATTGCTTAACAAATTTTCCTCTGTTATAGTTCGGGGTCAAAAAAGAGTAATGTAAGACAGTTTCTTTTTAACGACATAATTTTATCTCTCGAGCAAAACCTAGATTTTGTTACTTTTCGACTTCCGGCACAAAATAGCTTTGCCGGAAGCGCGTTTTGAGATTGCGCTTCTTACCGCGAACATCACGCGCTTCAACTCTTACTTCGAGACGGTGCATTCGCCCGTCGTCCGCCTCATTGTCTCCGAGCGCAAAGCCGAGCGAGTAGCGCGAAGCAAGGTCGGCGATAACTTTTTCCAACCCGCTCGCTAAATCGACGGGTCGCCCAACACTCATCACTTGACCGCCCGTCTGTTCGGCTAAATAATTTGCCGCGTGCAAATTCTTTCCGCTCGGACGCATAACAATTTGGTTAAGCGTGCCGAAGAAGAGATTACCCACAAAGCTCTTTTTATAGACGAGTCCATAAAACGTGATTCCGGCGCGCGCGCTTGTTTCCGCCACCGCTTGACGCTCGCCTTTTTGAAGCTCAAAAAGGTCGTCTATCAGTCCGGCGACGATAAACTGCCGGTTACGCCGCGCGGCATCCTGGCTCATTACCGTCTCGGCGACTTCCGACAAACTCCACACGAGTTCGATTTGCCATTTGCCGATTCCGCTGTCCGCGACAATTTTTTCAAGCAGACTCTCCTGCTCGCCGAGGAGTTTCGGGATGTCGCGCAAAGCATTGATTGTCCGCGCGCGGTCGGACGTGTAATCGGAAATCGTTCTGATTTTCGTCAAAGGCTTCGTCGGCTCGTCGCCTTCTTCAATCCAGGTCGTCATTACTGCCACCTTGTCTTCGGGCGCAAGCTGCCGCAGAGCGTCAGCCAAACGCTGCATCACCGCCTGCTGTTTAATATATTTCCTGCCGTATGTTGTCCATAAATCTATGAGTATTAAAAGTGAAAGCGGTCGTCGCGTCTCTCCCTCACGGCTGAAATACGTTAATTCACGCGGTTTGCCGTCGTCGAACACCTGAAAATTTTTCAGCGATAAATCGCGGACGGGCGCGTTCGTCTTCTGGTCTTTGACCGACACATCAACGAACACGACGCGCGTGTCAACCCGCACAATATCTTCAGAGGCAGCTTTCGACTTATCCTGTGCGACGGTGTTCGAGACAAAGCAGAAAGGTAATAAAAGACACAGTATTAAAAATATTTTTTCCTTCATCGGCACTCCCTTGATTCTTGTGCTGCCTTTATTTAACTGTTATTTTTGACAACAAATAAAATCAGCAAATCGTTAATAGCAACTATCGGACACCAAAGTGATTTTGCTATCATTTTTCAATTGGGCTAATCTTCTTTAGATTTTAAATTCTCCTCTTTGTTGTTTGTTCGTTGGTCGTTATCGTCCAGTGAAATGCCGAAAATTTTTGGATTGTTGATAAAGTCCGCATTTTTCTCCTGACAATCTTAACTATAATTTTTCACCGCAGAGGCACAGAGTTTTCGCAGAGCCAGCGCAGAGGAAAAAGCAAAAACTCTGCGCTGGCTCTGCGTGTTCTTGGCGTCTCTGCGGTGAAATTTTGTTATTTTCATAGACTTTGATTGATAAAATTATCGTCCGTATTTATCAACGATGGTTTTTTTTCGATACCGTCAATTTTGTCTGTTACCAATTTCAGTTTTGAACTCGCAATCGAAAGCGCGAGCATCAATTGGTCATAAGCATATTTTTCTTCTTTCGTCAGAACAACGGTCGGCTTTTTAATTTCGACATTTCGGGCAATTGTTTTGTTTTGGCGGAAAATCGGCGAAATAGCTTTTCTAATTTTTGTGATTTTCAGCTCGGCGGATTGTTTCGGTATTTCAGTTTTTTCGACAATCAAATTGTTCTGCTTTTTAATCGAAATTTCGTCTGGATTTTTCTTGTCAATTTGCGGCGCAATTGTTTCCGCCGAATCTTTTGCGACTTGGATTTTCTTGCTCGAAAGCTGAAACCAAACGCCCAGAGCAATAATTACGAATGCCGGGCAAGCCGTGAACGCAAATGACAAGCGAAAAAAGTTGCGCGGAGTTTCCTTTCTGAAAGGAATAACCTTCGCGGGAAGCGCGGGCGGAGCAACTTCTTGATAACGAAATGCCTTCAGCGCGTTTTCCAATCTTTCTATTTCGGGATTTTCGCCCGTTTTGCCCCACAGATAATCTTGCTTCATCTTTCTACTCCACGATGCCGAGCTTTTGTCGCAGAAGTTTCATCCCGCGGTGCAGGTTAACGCGCACCGATTCGGGCGTTAATCCGGTTCGTTCGGCGATTTCTTGTCCCGTCATTCCTTCAACCAGCCGCAAAACTAAAGTTTCCCTATAAGTTTCGGGCAAAGCGCGAATCGCTGCTAGAATCTCACGCGCTTCGGTTTGCCGATTGTCTTTTCCGCGCACGTCTTCGGAAAGTTCTTCGGTCGGTTTAGCCTGACGATAAAACTCGACCGCTCGATTTCTGGCAATCATCGCCAGCCACGCGCCAACCGCGTTTTTATCACGAAGTGAGTGTAGATTTTTATACGCGCTGAGAAAAACTTCCTGCACGATGTCTTGAACTTCGTCGCGCGGCACACGCGCCAGCACGATGCCGTGAACGAGCGGCGCGAAAATTCTGTAAAACTCGCCGAACGCTTCCGCGTCGCCCGCGCACACGCGCCCGACGAGCCGCGCTTCGGCTGTTACTTTTTCCGTTGCCGGCGCAGTCGCGGCTATTTCGCTCCTGGCGAATAAAAATAAATTACCGGTCATCTCTCGTTCGGACATCTTTTAAAAATAATGAGTAACGAAAAATATAAATGTGAATGTGAATCCAGTATAGAACGAATTCATCACTCATCACTGATAAAACTGGTTCTTAATATGCTGCCGGTAATATAGACGAACTAAAATGGAAAGTGTTAACAAAAATTTGTAAAAATTTTGTTAGTGGTGAACGGTAAGTGGTGAGTGCTAAGTGAAAAGAAAATATGATTGTCGGAGTGCAGTACACCAGGTACCGTTGATAGCTTTAAGTTATAATATTTTTTGAGGCATCATATGAAAAGTTTTCTAAATTTAGCTTTAATTGGTTATTTAGGATTAATTGAGTTTGGACAAACGGAACAAATAAGCATTCTGAAACCTTTTTCTGTTTTGGAAAGTCATAAATCCGAACCACCTTCAACAGGAAAGAAAACTCAAAAACAGTCTGGGCATTCGGCAGCAGTTGAATTAAAACCGGAGATTTACATCCCCGCCGATAAGCGTCATCAAGGTTTGAGCCGATTTGACTTAATACCGTTCACCGACCGCAGAAAAGGCGACCCCGACCGTTATCGTGCCGTTAATCCGAAATACGTTAAAAGAGAAAATGGACGCTATTATTTCGTTTTGGACGTCAAAACCAATACGCATTACTTTGATGAAAATCTTCAAGACAAAGGAGTTTTGCCGACGACGAATGTCAATGTGGATTTGACGCAAACGATGAGAGCAAAGGAGACTGACAATAAAATGCTCAAATATGTTTATGTCAAAGACAAAGGTTATATTTTATCCGGTGCGCTGATACAAACGCCGAGCGAAATTAAAGCCGGACGCTGGTTTCATTTTTCGATTAAAAGCGGAGAACACAACCTTTACGACGGCACTGGCATTGCGCGAGGCAAACTTGCCGCCGATTCGGTTCGGTTAAATTACGGCTTGCAGAAGAAAATCAAAGGTGAAACTTACTACTACGCTTTTTCGACAAAATTGAAGATTAATAACAAAACGGTCGGAGCGTCCGGTTGGATTAAAGCGTCGGCGATTCAAGCGGGCAACGACCCGCAATTCGATGCGGATTTCGTCAAAAAAATGCAGATGCCGACGGCGGCGAACGATACGTTCACCGAATACGAAATCACGGGCGGCAATCCACAGGAAACAGCGAGCAAAGACGCAACCGGCGCGGTCAAATACAAATTCGGTTACGCCGACAAAAACGGTAATTTCACCGCTTACAAAGTCCTGCCGAAAATCCTGCTCGACGGCAATCAAAGCATCGCTTCGACCGATTATCTGAAACGCAGCGACGCGGTTATCAATTTAGGTTTCAATGTTGCGGGTGTCAGCAACGACACATTCAGAGTTAACGGTGCCAAACGCCCTCTAATTTTTCACCGTTCGTCGGAAGGAGACGCAGCCGCCGTGATTGACCTTTTTTATCCGAAAGATGCCGCTCACGACGGCGAAAAAGTCGTCGCCCAAATGATTTTCGTTTACGGCTATGTCGCTGTCGCAAGCGACAAACGATGGGGCTGGATTCCGCTCGACGCACTAAAATTAAAGTCAAAAAAAGTGCGTCTCAAATAAATTACAG
>DATLXD010000036.1:0-5622 GCA_035575965.1 Pyrinomonadaceae bacterium
AATTCCCGACTGCTGCCTCCCGTAGGAGTCTGACCCGTTATTCAGTGTCAGTGTGACCGACCACCCTCTCAGGTCGGCTACAGATCGTAGCCTTGGTAAGCCATTACCTTACCAACTAGCTAATCTGCCGCAAGCTCCTCTTCAGACGTATAAATACTTTAACAACTGTCACCATTAGGTGCCGCTGCATTATGCGGTATTAGCAGTCGTTTCCGACTGTTATTCCCCATCCGAAGGTAGATTACTTACGTGTTACTCACCCGTGCGCCACTCTATATCTTTCCCGAAGGAAAGTTTAATCGTTCGACTTGCATGTCTGAGGCACGCCGCCAGCGTTGATTCTGAGCCAGGATCAAACTCTCGTTAAAAAGTTTTTACTAGCTTTATTGTTGTTCGTTGGTTCGTTAAAAACGAACCGTGTTTTGAATTAACACATGGACTCGCATATCTAGTTTTCAAACATCAAAATTTCTGTTTTGTTTTCGCTTCTTTTTACGAGGCGAACTTTCGATTATACTTAATCAAAACTTTTTGTCAACCGCCCAACGAAACTTTTTAACATTTCTCTTTTCGAGTTAACAAATTTTTGTAACGGCAATCACTTAATTTATACATCTACTCTCGACTTGTCAAGCACACTCAAAACATTTTTCAAGTTTATTCTCAAATCTAACAAATCAGACGAAGATATAAGACCTAAATAAGACAAGCCTATGTCTTCGCAGAACGGAAGTGAATATAAATTATCAAAAATTCTCTAAAAACTTGCTGCTCAATTTGAGCGAAAGACTAAGATGTAAAGTTAAAAATTCCAGTTGCCCAATCGCAAAAATTTTTCAAAAATTTTCTTTAGTGTGAAGCAACAAATCAGTTACTTCTCTAGCTGCACCGAAACCACCTTTAGCTTCCGTTTTATAGACGACATAAGACAATACTTCCGAAACCGCGTCGGCAACAGCGATTGGCAGACCAACTTTTTCCATTAAACAGATGTCGCCGACATCGTCGCCGATATATGCGACTTCTTCTGAAGTTACTTTTGCATCTTGTAAAATAATTGCAAAGTCCTTCGCTTTATCAAGCGAGCAGGCTTTGATGAAATGTATTCCAAGTTCGGTTGCCCGCCTTTCTAAAATTTTTTCAGCGTTTCTTCCTGAAATTATCCCGGAACGAAATCCTGCTTGATGCCACATCACCAAACCTTGCCCGTCGCGGACGTGAAAGACTTTCATAGCTTCTCCGCCTTCGGTAAAGTAGAGCCGTCCGTCTGTCAAAACACCATCGCAATCCATCAAAAGCAACTTGATTTTTTTTGCGCGAAATATGATGTCTTGAGTAATTTTTTGTTTGTCCATTATTTAAAAAATTAATATATTTTTGCAAACATAAAATTATCTAACTTCAAAAACATCAACTCCGCTCAGTTTCCAAACATTTTCGATTTTTGTTAGTCGAAATAATGCTGTTCCGCTTTCGGCATTTTTATTAAGTAGTTTGATACTCAGACTAACTTCAGCCCAAACCGTATTCGCGTCAATTTTGTCCGTAAATAAAACTTTTGTTTGCCATTGTTCGGCTTGTCCGGCGATGCCGCCTGAAAATTTAGATATTTCTCCAGACATAATCAGCGCATCGAGTTCTGCCTTACGGGCTGAAACCGCTGCTCTATCAAACTGACTGAAAAATGCTTTTACACTTTCATCGATTGTCGCAGAAACATTAGCTTTATTTCGTCCTTGCCGCGCCGCAAGTGTCGCACCGTATTCGGCGTCGACATTTATTGCCTCTTCAAAAAACTTCGCTGCTTGGATATTTTGTCCTGACTTCAAAGCAATTTCACCGAGTCCGGCGTTTGCCCAACCCAAACTTCGCGCCGTCAAAAGTTTTTCATCTAATACCGCACGAAACTCCCTTTCGGCATCAGAAGTTTTTCCTTGTGCCAGAAGTGCGCGCCCTAGCCAAGTTCGAGCATCGTCAAAACGCGGCACACTTTGTAAAACCAAACGTGCATTTTTCTCAGCCTTGACAAAATCCTGTTGGTCAAAAGCACGTTTGATAAATAAAATTGCGTCGTTGTTATCGAGTTCGCGCGGCGCGACGTCGTCGGAATAATCCGTCTGCGGATAAATTTTATCCGTGTCAATTTCCGCACGGACGATTTTATTGGCAGTCTTAAAACTAACCTCGCCGAAACTTTGCGGAGCAATCGTTGTTTGAGCGTTTAACTTTTCGCCGTTTGTCGCGGTTGCCGAAACATTGACCGTTGTTTCAATCAAACCTGTATTTCGTAAAGCAATCTTCGTTTGCGCGCCGCTCGCCTGCGGCAGTCCGATGCGCAAATTTGTGTCGGTCACTTGGTCAAAAGCGTAATCAAGAAAATCCTTTTGTGCGGCAAAAGCAGAACGCAAATCCTTTAATTCGAGACTTCCGTCCTTCAACTGCAAGCGCACGCCAGTAAAAAATTCGTCTTGTCCAATCTTCTTTGCCAAAAGCCGCCAAATCATCGCGCCCTTGTTGGCAACCGCCGTGTAATAATAATCGTCAATCGGCGAAACTACATTTAAAGGAGCATCGCGCTGCGCAATTGCCGCATATGAAGTGCGTTGGCGCAGACGCTCGATGTCGGCAATATCTTTGCCGTATTGTTTTTCCAAAAACTGCGTCGCAATATAACGCGGCAAACCTTCGCGTATTGCTCCGTAACCATCACCGCCGATTGAAACTGCATTACCAATCCAAAGTTTTGCAAATGCTTCGGCAATCGTCATCGCAGTTTGTGAGTCAATCTTTTGCCGACGAAACACATTTTGGTCAATTAGAATTGTGCCGCCGCTCGAAAATCCCGCGCCGCGTTTAACTGCAACAATTTTGATTGGCTCATCCGGTGCAGTTCCCAAAAGATTTGCCGTAAAAGTTTTTGCATCAGAAGCCAAACTTGCCAATTCGTTTGCGCGTTTTTGTTCGCCCGCGCCCGCGCCTTTTTGAATAAAAACAGAAACACCGTTGGAATTAACCGCATCCCAACTTCCAGAAACAAAAAACGGCTGACCATTCAATCTTTGCTCAAACGCATTATCTTTCTGCATTCCCGAAGCAATCACCGTTTCACCGTTTGCCGAGCTAATGTGCAAACGCACGGGCGCGAAGTCTGCACCACGCGCAAAAAACCAACTGTTCGGTGTCGGATACCAAAACGAAAGCGGTAAAAATTGCGAACCGACAGGCGTAAGCGCATTCAACCCGGAATTTTCTTCGACTTTCAATTTATAATCAACCGCAACCGTGAAACTTGCATTTGCCGGAGTCGAAGGAAGACGCACGATAATCCTCTGCAAATTTCGGTTGCCGGCAATTTTTTCTTCGCCTTTGGTAAAATCTGCGACTGCATCATTAACTTTGACAGCAGAAACTTCAGCACTCGGACTAATCCGCAAAGTCAGACGCGAACCTGCGTTTCCGCTAACATTTTTTAGATTTAAAATAGCTTTAACCGTTAAATGCCTGTCGGTTTCGCTCTGCGGTAAAGTCGCGGTGATATTGTATCGTTGCACTTCCCAGGTTTTTGAAACACGGCTTTCATCTTGCGCGAAAACGGAAAAGCTAAAAGCTAAAAGTAAAAAGACGAATTTTATGGTTAAAAAATTTTTCATTTATCAATTTTGTCGCGTTTTGGCGATTTAAACTTTAATTGACAAGTTCGTGAATTGCTTTTAACTTGAAAAGCAACTTTTCCAATTTTTCTAAAGGCAATTGATTAGGACCATCGCTCGGCGCATCTTTCGGATTGTCATGAACTTCCATAAAAACCGCATCGACGCCGCAAGCGACACCTGCGCGAGCGAAATGTTCGATGTATTCGGCTTGCCCGCCCGTTGCCCTGCCGAGTCCGCCGGGAAGCTGAAGCGAATGCGTCACGTCAAAAACAACCGGCACGCCAAAACTTCTCATAATCGGAAAACTTCTTATATCGACGACCAGATTGTTGTAACCGAAACTCGCGCCGCGTTCGGTTAACAATAATTTTTTGCAGCCTGCGCTCTGCATTTTCTCGACGATGTTTTTCGCGTCCCAAGGCGCAAGAAATTGTCCTTTTTTAACATTCACCGCGCGTCCAGATTTTGCCGCTTCGATTAACAAATCGGTTTGCCGGCATAAAAACGCTGGAATTTGCAAAATATCCGCAACCGCCGCAACCTTTTCAACTTGCCATGTTTCGTGAACGTCCGTGATAACCGGAACGCCGATTTCATCTTTGACCTGCGCTAAAACTTCCAAACCGAATTCCATTCCGCCGCCGCGAAAGCTCTCAATCGAACTGCGATTCGCTTTATCAAAAGAAGATTTGTAAATAAAATCCACGCCGACCGTTTTGCAAACATCGTTGATTTCCTGCGCCATAAAAAGCGCGTGCTGCGCCGATTCGACAACGCACGGACCTAAAATAAATGCCAAACGTCCGCCGCCGAAATTTACATTTCCCACTTGAAAGGGTTTAATTTTCATTTTTCTTAAGACAGTTTTTCATCACGAATGTTCCTTTGAATTCGTCCTTCATCAACTCAAAATCAAGTCGTTTTCGACTGTGAATTGTAAAGCCGGCTTTTTCGTATGCTTGAATAGGCTTGTCAGCAGTGTCCATTGCCACTAGCCAAACGCAATCGCAGTTTGTTTCCCTAGCACGTTCAAAAGCAAAATTCATTAATTCGCGCCCGACACCTTTGCCCGTCCATTCTTTGATGAAATAAATTTTTTCGAGATAAAGCGCATTCTCGATGTCTGAATCGGGCAAAGGTTTGCGTAGAACGAGTTTCAGAATACCGATATTCATTTCGGCGGAAGAAATAATATAATATTCGACATTTGCGTCAGTGAGTTCATTTTGAAGAAATTCGTCGCCGAAACATCGATTCAAATACCATTCCAAACCGTTTGGTTTCCACATTTGCGCGTAGTGCGGCACATAAGATTCGATGCCGATGTCGCACAATTCCTGCAAATCGGACAGCCCGACTTTTCTCACCTTCATATTCATTCGTCGCCGACGACGGCGCGTTCCGGCATTTCAATCGGTTTGTCGCTTGAAACATCGTCTTTGAGATTTTCGCTGTTTAGGCGATTTTCGTGCGCTGCTTTGACGAACGAAACAAAAAGCGGATGCGCGTTTAAAGGCTTCGATTTGTATTCGGGATGAAATTGACACGCGACAAAAAACGGATGCGCATTTCGCGGCAATTCAATCATCTCGACAAACTTCCCGTCAGGTGAGATGCCGCTAAAAATCAAACCTTCTTTTTCCAAAATTTGGCGAAATTCCGGGTTGAATTCGTAACGATGACGATGACGTTCGGAAATTTCTGGCGAATTATTATAAATATCTCTGACTAAACTTTCCTCTTTCAACTTGCATTGCCACGCGCCTAAACGCATCGTGCCGCCGAGTTCGTCAACGCCGACCAAATCCCGGAGTTTAAAAATAATCGGAAACGGCGTGTCGCTGTTAAATTCGGTCGAATCGGCATCGCGCAAACCACAGACATCGCGGGCAAATTCGATACAAGCCGTCTGCATTCCGAGACAAATTCCGAAATACGGCGTGCCGGATTTTCTGGCGTATCTGATTGC
>DATLXD010000037.1:0-5913 GCA_035575965.1 Pyrinomonadaceae bacterium
GGGTTCAAAAAATTATTCGGGCGCGGCGACACTTGCGGCAAATGCTTGTTTTGCAGCGGGCGCGGGAATGGTTTCGGTCGGCGTGCCAGATTCGATTCGAGAGATTATTGCAGCGAAAGTTTCGGATGAAATTATCACTAAAAGTTTTGCTGAAACGAAGAACGGCGCGTTTGCTAAAAGTGCCGCGAAAGATGTTTTGGAATCGAGTGAGAAAATGAATGTCGTCGCGCTCGGCTGCGGTTTGACGAGCGTTGAGGCAAGCATGAAAAGTTTTGTGCGTGAAATTGTGGGGAAACGCAAAACGCCGATGGTTATTGATGCCGACGGTTTGAACGCGCTCGCGCCTTTCGATTTGCAAGGCTCAAACGAATTACCGATTATTTTAACGCCGCACATCGGCGAATTTGAAAGGCTTTTGGGTAAAGAAAATATAAAAGACAAAATCGAAACAGCGCGTGCATTTTCTCAAAAACACAACGTAATTTTGCTTTTGAAAGGCGAGCGAAGTTTGACCGCTTCACCAAGCGGCGAAGTCGTGATAAATCCGACGGGAAACGCTGGAATTTCACGCGCCGGTTCGGGCGACACTTTGACAGGAATCATCACGGCATTTTTGGCGCAAACTTACGGCATCGAAAAACCGAATTTGGAAAACACTTTTCAAACAGTCGTTGCCGCGCTTTATATATCAGGTTTGGCAGGCGATATTGCGGCGCAAAAGTTCGGACAGAGATTGATGACCGCGACGGACATTCGAGAATGTTTGGGCGAAGCGATAAAATCAATTACGAATTAAAAATAACGATTTCCGAATGTTTGATGAGCAAACCGACAAAGACCGAAGACCAAAGACCGGAGACCAAAAACTACGTTTGCAGTTCACCCAAAGACACTTTCGATTTGGGTGAAAAGCTCGGCGAAACTTTACGCGGCGGCGAAATAGTTTTGCTGTCGGGCGGACTCGGCGCGGGCAAAACTTTGTTCACGAAAGGAATTTTATACGCGCTCGATTTTGACATTGACGAAGTTACAAGTCCGAGCTTTACACTCGTCAATTTATACAAAGCGAAATTCGTCGTTTATCACATTGATTTTTGGCGATTGGGCGAAAATTCGGATGTCGCGTTTGCCGTCGGACTGGACGAGATTTTGGAAGACGAAATGGCGGTTGTCATAATCGAATGGTCGGAAAGATTAAAGAAAATTACGTTTCAAAACAAAATTATTCGTGTTTCGATTCAAGGTGATGGCGACATTGCGCGGAAAATAATGATTAACGAATAAAGGATAACGGACAATGGATAATGCTAAGTTTATTATTCATTACATATTATTCATTATTCGTTTTTTAGATATTTCTTACCCTTCAATTTTTTCGGCAGCAAATCATTCGTCGTGTATTTCTCGTAACCTTCGCCGTAACCGATTTCTTTCATTAATTTCGTCGGTGCGTTTCGCAAATTCATCGGCACCGGCAAATTTCCGAGCTTTTTCGCGTCCTCAAGTGCTTCCATATAAGCGTTATACGCGCTTTTGTCTTTTTTACAATTCGATAAATAAGCAACGCCGTGTGCGAGATTTATCCCGGCTTCGGGCAAGCCGACAGTTTCGACAGCGCGAAACACCGCATTTGCAACAACCAACGCCGTCGGCTGCGCGAGTCCGACATCTTCGGAAGCGAAAATTACCATTCGGCGAGCGATAAATTTCGGGTCTTCGCCCGCTGAAATCATTCGCGCCAGATAATAAATTGCCGCGTCCGGCTGGCTTGCCCGCATTGATTTGATAAACGCGCTGATGACGTTGTAATGTTCTTCGCCTTGTTTGTCGTAGCGCAGGAATTTCGATTGCAGAGTGTCTTTGAGCGTTTCGAGATTGATTTTTTCATCATAAAGCCGCGCCGTGTTTTCAATCATCGTAATCGCCTGCCGCGCGTCGCCGTTCGCCATTGCGATTAACCATTCTTTTGCTTCCGTGTTTAATACGTGTCCGGTGCGGTCAATAATCGTCGCCATTTCCTCCGCCGAAAATTCTTCCAGCATGAACACGCGAAGACGTGAAAGCAGCGCGGGAATAATCTCAAAACTCGGATTTTCTGTCGTTGCGCCGATGAGAACAAGCTCGCCATTTTCGACAAACGGAAGAAGAAAATCCTGCTGCGCTTTATTAAATCGATGAATCTCGTCGAGAAATAAAACTCGCGGACGGTTTTCATCTCGTGGCTCTTTGACGATTTTGCGAATGTCATCTTTGCCTGCGGAAACGGCCGAAAGCTCGTAAAAATCAGCATTTATCGCGTTAGCATAAATCCGCGCCAGAGTTGTTTTGCCGACTCCGGGTGTTCCCCAAAGCACAAACGAAAAGATGTGTTTTTGTTCGATTGCCAGACGAAGCGGTTTTCCCGCGCCGACCAGATGCGCCTGCCCGATGAATTCGTCTAAATTTTGCGGTCTGATTTTGTTGGCTAAAGGCTGCATAACATTTTTCATTAAACGGAAAGAAATTGATAAGTGATAAATGATAAATGTCATTCGGGAACGAGCGCGGTGCGAAAACCGAGCAATGCCCAATCCGCAGTCGTTTCTATTTCGTGAATGTAGGAAAAATCGTCGGGCGCGTTTGAGCCGACGGCGTAACATTTGGCGTTGCCGTTTTCGTCGCGGTAAAAGCCGAGTTCGAGAGATTCGGTTTGGCTCCATTCCTTGTGAAAAACATTGCCGACGAGATTAAAAACAACCGGCGGGCAAATCGTCAGGCGATAACCTTGCGGCATCAAACCGCGCTCTTGCCATTCCTGAGTCACGAAATTGACGAACGAGCGCAAGGAGGCGTAACTATGCGAATAGCGCGTGCCGGAAGTGATTTTTGCGCGCCCAAGATACCCGGCAAACGGGTCGGCTTTTGCATCAACCCCATATTGCGTTCCGTAAAATTGGTGATTGCCCGGCAGATATTTCGGTTTTATAGTGGTTTCAACTCCGATGATTTGCCCTTGATGCCGCCGGTGTCCTTCCATAATTGCCCGATACGAACTCGTTTTTTGATAATCACGATTCGTCTGGTCGAATTTTATCGCCGGGTAAAGCCTTGCTCGATAATCCGGCGTGTCAATTGGAATAACTTCTGCAGACGGAATGATATGCCATTCGATATTAAAACGCGCGAGATGTTCGGCAACAGCCGCAGAAACGTCAAACGAATCGGCAACTTCCCGCGAAATCAATTCGGTTTTGGAATTAAGCTCGAAAAATTCGCGCAGTTTATTTTCTGTTTCCGCAATCCAATCATTCATAATCGTTTATTCTAAGATAAATTTTCAAAAATATGTATCAAACAGGAAAATCAAAGTGTAAAATTATTTTCGTCTGAAAAGAGATTTGCCCTTTTTTATCCGGCAAATTAGATTTATGAAAATATCTTTAATTGTTTTATTGTTCGTTTCGTTGGCTTCTATTGCAGACCGTGTTCAAAAGAGCTAATCGAGCAATAATTTAATTGTTCAAAACACAAACAAAAATGTGAGTGAAAAAAACTTTTCGCCTGAATCACAACCTTTGCCGAAAATTGAAAATCCGCATATCGTCGTCAAAAAATCGCAGAGAAAACTCAAACTTTTCGACGGCGACAAACTAATCAAAACTTATAAAATCGCCCTCGGTTTCGCGCCCGTCGGCGACAAGGAAAAGCAAGGCGACGGCAAAACGCCCGAAGGCGATTTTTATGTTTTTACCCAAAACGACCGAAGCAAATTTTATCTCTCGTTGGGCGTAAGCTATCCGAACATAGAAGATGCGGAACGCGGACTAAAAGCAAAACTCGTTACAAAAGCCGAACACGACGAAATCGTTCAAGCCGTAAAAAACAAAAAAATGCCATTACAAAACACCAAACTCGGCGGAGAAATTTACATTCACGGCAGCGGAGCTTCGGAAGATTGGACTTGGGGTTGCATTGCGCTCGAAAACGAGGAAATAAAGGAAATTTTCGATGTGATTCCGGTTGGAACGCGAGTGAAAATCGAACCGTAAAAAGTTCAAAGTTCAAAGTTTAAGGTTCAAAGTCCAAATCGAAATATAATCTTTAACTTGAAACTTCCTGTTTTTTGTTGAATACTTGAAAAAAAGATAAAGTTTTAAAACGACTTTGAACTTTGAACTTTGAACTAACGGAGAGAAATTATGCCATATCCAGAAATAATGATACAGGGAATGCGTCAAGAATTGGCGCAGCTTGGAATTGAAGAAACGAAAACGCCGGAAGCGGTTAAAGACGCGGTTGAAAACACGGACGGAACATTGATGGTCGTCGTCAATTCGGTTTGCGGCTGCGCGGCGGGCGGCGTGCGTCCGGGCATTGCGATGGCTTTGCAAAATTCAGAGGCGAAACCCGATAAATCGATTACGGTTTTTGCCGGTGCGGATATTGACGCAACCGATGTCGCGCGAAATTATTTTTCAGATTACACGCCGTCTTCACCTGCTATCGGTTTGATAAAAGACGGCAAACTCGTGCAAATGTTTGAACGCCGCGACCTCGAGGGTCGTCCGCCGCAAATGATTGCACAGGCTCTCGCGTCGGCTTTTAACGAGCATTGCACAAAGACCGAAGCCGCTAATAATTAACGCGGTTATTAACAAATTAAAAAAAGCATTCGTCTTTGCGCGGCGAATGCTTTTTTGTTTCGTGAGAAAATCATTGATTTTACAGAAGGAAACTTTGTAGAATAAAGACGAAGGTTCCCGAAGATAGTCTGCTTAACCGAAAATTCCTTCCAAAACTTTTTCGACGTCAATAGAACAAAGACAGCACGTCAGATTTTCGCTGGATATTCCCGCCATTCGCTATACTAAATACGGCGAAGCGTCCGAAATCGTGCTTAGTCAAATCAGCATCGGCGACTGTCTGACCGAGTAGGACGAAAATATTTATCTCGGCGACGAATTTCGCCTTTTGATTCGGCTTCCGAACAAAAATTTTCTTCCGCTGACCTGTAAAATGTTGTAAAAATTTGAAGGTAACGGCATCGGTGCGAAATTTCTTGCAATTACGCAGTTTGGACAAGAATAGCTGTGCAAGATAATTTCGCAAAGCCTCGAACAGCAAGGCTTACTGATACAAGTTGACCCGTTTGCCCAGCCGAAAAAATTAGCAAACCGAAACGAAGCTCCAAAAATCACCGACAACCGACAGCAAAAAGAAGAGATGCTTAATGAGATTTTGTCCACGAATGACCGTTTTTAGATATAATTCGCGCCTTTTTTACGGCGGTTTTCCATAATTTTTACGAACGAAGCCGAGCGCAATTCTTCCGGCGTTATATTTGTCACCTCTAAAATTTCATCTCCGGTCATTGCGCCGGAACTTAAAGCACGAACAAAGAAATTTAAAAGTCCTTGTGCGCTTGCTGCGTCGTCAAAAGTGTTTCCCGTCAAGCTCGCCTGCGTCGCCCTTTCGATAAAGCCTTTCAGCCGTTTTCCTTGCTCGTCTTTAGATTCTAAAAAGAATGCATAAACCGCCGCGTATCTCGCCGCAAGTTGCGCCGGGTGCAAATCCCAACTCTGGTAAAATCCGTTGCTTAAAGAATTCATTACATTGTTAAAATGCTCCCGCCAAGCCTTTTGTACGGCGCGTTTGTTTTCCGTTAATTGATTCGGCGTGAGATTTTCGCCTTTGTGGACGGCAATCGGCATCTCGGTCGTCACCGAATCGGAAAGTCTAATATCTAGAGGCGACAAAGCAATCTGCATCATTTGCCTGGCAAAATTACACGCTTCGTGCCGCAAATGCTGATGAACACCGGAAATGCCGAAACTCGCCGTATAATCAAAAGCTCCGAAATGCACCGACGTGCAGCGACCATTTGCCGCTTTAACCAAACTTCGCAAAGCAATCTCGCCGTTTTCTCCGACAATC
>DATLXD010000038.1:0-3219 GCA_035575965.1 Pyrinomonadaceae bacterium
CTCGAAAAGTTTTCCCGAATCATTATCGGAAGTAAATACTGCAAGTTGAAAATCTTAACTTACTGACTCTGATTTTCGCAACTGCTTCGGATTGAAAACTTTTCTTTGTCAGTTTGTAAAAATTAGGCGTTTCTGCTGCCGAATGTTAGAATTTATACGTTCTTATCTGTGTTGAAATACTGAAATGAACTTTACTGGGATGCGTTTTATTTTTAGCCGATGTCGATTTCTTTTGTCCGGCATTTGCGCTGTAATTTTGGCATTTTCGCTCGCCTCTGTTGGCTTGGCGCAAGATGAAACGGACGAAGCAGTCAAAATTTTTAATCAAGCTCAGGAATCACACGAAAAAGGCGACTTGCAATCTGCGCTCAAATTTTACGACGAAGCGATAAAACTCCTACCCGAATTTCCCGAAGCCGAATACCAGCGCGGAAACGTTCTGCTTTCTTTAGGCAAGTCGGACGAAGCCGAAAAAGCCTTCAGGCGTGCGCTCGAACTGCGTGAAGACTGGACTTTGCCGATGACGAATCTGGGTGCATTGCTCGTTCAAAAAAATAATTTTCCCGAAGCCGAAAAACTCTTAATGAAAGCGATTCGAGAAAACGAGCTAAACTTCGCAGCTTATTCCGCTTTGACCGAATTGCGTCTAAAGACAAAAGCAAGTCCCGAAACTTTAAAAGAGCTTTTAACAAAAATTCAATTTTTGACCGCCAAAGCCAACCCGACGGCTTCAATTTGGACTTCACGCGCCGCTCTGGAAAATGCTCTCGGCGATAAGGCATCAGCAAAAGCGAGTTTAAAACGTGCGCTTGCGATTAACCCGAATGATAAATCGGCTTTGCTCGAACAAGCTGAAATCGCTCTCGCCGAAAGCGATAAACCGACTGCGCTTGAAGCGGCTAAGGTTCTCGAAAAAATTGCGCCGAAGTCATCCGAAGCGAAAATTCTTCAAGCCAGAATTTTCGCTTCGGACGGCAACGTCAGGGGAGCAGTCAAAATTTTAGATTCGATTGAAAATTCGACACCCGAAGTTGCGCTCTGGCGTGATAACATTTTGGCAAGCACCTCAATTAACACCGCCGAATTAGAAAAACAGCTTGAAAAGGACGCAAAAAATGTTGTGATTCTCGGTCGGCTTTGCGCGGTTTTGAGAACCGAAAACCCGACAAAGGCTTTGGATTTCTGCCGGCGTGCGTCCGAAGCCGAGCCGAACAATATCAATCACGCCGTCGGTTTCAGCGCGGCACTTGTGCAGGCGAAGCAATATGAAAATGCGGTAATCGTATTGAAACGAATTTTGCAAATTGCGCCGGACAACTTCACGGCACACGCCAACCTTGCCACCGCGCTTTTTCAATCGAAACGCTTTAGCGAGTCAAAAACCGAATACCTCTGGCTAACGGAAAAGCAACCTAATTTGGCGATTGCCTATTATTTTCTTGCAATCGCGCACGATAGTTTGGGAGAATATCTGGACGCGGGAGCAAATTATCAGCAGTTCTTAAAAATCGCCGACCCGGTGCGAAACAAACTCGAAATCGAAAAAGTAAATCTGCGCTTGCCGAGTTTGGAAAAGTTAATCAAAGAAAAGAAAGGGAAAAAATGATGAGACAATTATCAGTTATCAATTATCAGTCAGCAGTCGGCAGTATTTGGAAAACTTTGCCTGTCGTATTATTTTTACCGCTCATCGCTTGCTGCTCGCTGCTCACCGCTTACGCGCAGGAAAACGAACAAAGAGACACCGCTCCGCCGCCGCTCAAAATCGTTTCAAAAGAAGAAACCAGACAACTCAACACGGAAACGGACATCAAAAAGCGGACGAAACTCGCTTTGGATTTGATGGGAATTCGCCTTAAAAAAGCGGAAGACTTAAATTCACAAGAACGTTATTCGGAAATGTTTGACGAACTCGGCGGTTTTCACGCGCTGGTTGATAAGGCTCTGGATTTTTTAGACCGCAATGATAACGGCGGAGGAAAAGTTTTGAATAACTTCAAGCGTGTCGAAATGAGTTTGCGGGCATTTCTTCCGCGTCTCGAGCTTATTCGCCGCGATTTGCCCGAAAAATATGAGTTTTACGTTAGAGATTTAGCCAAAATTGTCCGCAAGGCGCGGGCGCGGGCAATTGAGCCGTTTTTCGACGACACGGTTGTTAAAGATAACGACGATTAAAATTTGAAAATGAAACAAACCAAAATAAAATTCGCACTTTACGCTTTATCCACACTTTTTTGCATCGCATTGCTTTTCCCGTTTGCGGCAAATGCCCAACGGCGCGACCAACTCAGTGAAATGGAGAGCGAACTGGTGCGCGAGGCGCAGGCAATTGACCGCCGAACTGAAGTTTATATCAAAGCGATTGACCGTCGTTTTCTGGTTTTGAATAATGACGCTTCGCAATCAAAAAAAGTCGAAAAAGACTCGGAAAAATGGGGAGACCTTCCCAAAGGCACACGCGCTCAACTTCTGCTAGACATCGAAAAAATCTTGCAGGAAGCGATTGACAACATTGACAATCTGGCAACACACGATGCGAAAAGCGAATTATTGCCGAAAGCAGTTCACATTCTTGCCGACGCTTCCGCGAGATTTTTGCCGCAGCTTAAATCTCAACTCGGCAAAACAAACACCGATATAGAAAAAGGCGCGATTCTCGGCGCGATTAATTCTTGCAATCAGATAATCGAGGCTTCAGCTAAACTGCCGGAAGAAGAAAAGAAGAGTAAAAAGAAGAAAAAGGACGGTTAGGAAAAAGTTAGTTCCTTAAATTCTTAAGAAACTATTTGAAAACTCGTTTTTGAGTTCCGTAAGAACGGAATGTTTGTAGAATTAAAGCGAAAAACTTGTGGAGTTCTGTAGGAACCAGCCTTGTGTTTGACATCAGTCCGTTAGATACCGCATCATTTAGTAATCTGACGGCAACGCCAAGACTCAGTTTAATAGCGAAAACGGCGGTTATCTACAAAAGCACTGACGACACGCTGATCGTCAATAACTGCACCGTTACAAATAATATTCCCAATGCCGAGACCAACGGGAACGGTGGTGATTAAGGAATCACGGTAACAACGAGTTAATACTAATAACACAAGAGGACGGGCGACGAGTAAATTTCAGACTGTGATTTCTTTGGCATTATTAAATTTTCTAAACTCAGTTTTAAGAAACGAATAGGGGTTGATATGAAACAAAAAATTTTGACTAATTTGCTTTTGG
>DATLXD010000039.1:0-6214 GCA_035575965.1 Pyrinomonadaceae bacterium
ATGTCGCCGCCGTAGCATTTGGCGATGACGTTTTTGCCCATTGCTTTGACGGTTTCGCGGGCGATGACTTTTGCGCCGATGGCGGCTTGAATCGGGACTTCGAACATTTGGCGCGGGATTAGTTCCTTCATTTTTGCTGTAACTAATCTGCCTTTCGCGGCGGCGGTCGCACGGTGCAAAACTAAAGATAATGCGTCAACCGGCTCGCCTGAAACTAAAACATCTAGCTTGACCAAATCGCTTTCAACATAACCCGAAAGATGATAGTCGAGCGAGGCGTAACCTTTGGAAACAGATTTTAAGCGGTCGTAAAAATCAAGCACGATTTCGTTGAGCGGAAGTTCATAAACCAGCATTACGCGGGTGTCGGTAACGTATTCAAACTTTTTCTGAACGCCGCGTTTCTCGTCCAGGAGCGGTAAGATTCCGCCCAGATAAGCGTCGTTTGTCAAAATCGTCGCTTCGATAAACGGTTCTTCGATTTTTGTGATTCTTCCGGTGTCGGGCATTTTCGACGGCGAATCAATCTCGACGGTTGCGCCGTCGGTCGTCGTTACGCGGTAGCGCACGCCGGGTGCGGTCGTGATTAAATCGAGATTAAATTCGCGTTCCAATCTTTCCTGAACGATTTCCATATGAAGAAGACCGAGAAATCCGCAGCGGAAACCGAAACCGAGCGCGGTTGAACTTTCCGGCTCGTAGAAAAACGATGCGTCGTTGAGGCGAAGTTTGTCCATCGCGTCGCGCAATTCTTCGTATTGCGCATTGTCGATCGGATAAAGTCCGGCAAAAACCATCGGTTTGACTTCTTGAAAACCGGGAAAAGGTTTATCGACAGGTCGCGCCGCTTCGGTTATCGTGTCGCCGATTTGCACGTCGGCGACGGTTTTTATCGAAGCGGTCAAAAATCCGACTTCGCCGACGCTCAAAGTGTCAATCGGTGTCGGGCGCGGGCGATTTACGCCGAGCGTTTCAACCAGATACTCGCGTCCGGTGTTGAAAAAACGAATTTTCGTTCCCTTCTTTATTGTGCCTTCGATGATGCGGAAAAGAACGATTACGCCGCGATACGAGTCATACCACGAATCGAAAATCAGAGCTTTCAAAGGCGCGTTTTTATCGCCACGCGGGGCGGGAACTCGCCTTATAATCGCTTCGAGAATTTCTTCCACGCCAATGCCGGTTTTCGCGCTCGCCAAAACCGCGCCGGAAGTGTCAAGACCGATAATGTTTTCAATTTGTTCTTTGATTCGTTCAGGTTCGGCAGACGGTAAATCGATTTTGTTCAAAACCGGAATGAGTTCCAAATCATTTTCAAGCGCGAGATAAGTATTCGCCAGCGTCTGTGCCTCGACACCTTGCGAAGCATCGACCACCAGAAGTGCGCCTTCACAAGCCGAGAGAGAACGCGAAACTTCATAGGAAAAATCAACGTGACCGGGCGTGTCAATCAAATTCAAAACATAATCTTGTCCGTCATTTGCTTTGTAATCCAGGCGGACGGCGTGAGATTTAATCGTGATGCCGCGCTCGCGTTCCAAATCCATATCGTCGAGGACTTGCGCTTCCATATCGCGTTCGCTGACCGCGCCGGTCAGTTGCAATATACGGTCGGCAAGCGTAGACTTTCCGTGATCAATATGAGCGATAATTGAAAAATTTCTGATTAAATTCGAGTTCATAAATTATTAGGTAATTTCAGCGTCACTGCCGGAAAAATGTCAAACAATAAGAATACCAAAACCGTGCGAAATTCGCACTTTTTTAATTCAGACATTTTCTTTTAAAATAGTTTGATTTATTGCATCCGTTTTGATACATTTACCGAATAGTATTACCGTAGGAATGGTTTTTGATTTAGATTGCATAGAGCATTTTTTACATTGAGCAATGTTATCAATAGTGAAGATGTTCGTATTTTCTTATAAACCTTCATAGATTTTACAGAAATTAGGAGAAGCAGAATTATGACTGAAAAAGTTCAAACAACAGCTTTTTCAGCGTGCAGTTCGGTTTAGCCGATGACCTCCAATACTCCAGGCAATTATAACGGTGACGAACGGACATCTCGGTTTTCAATCCGTTAAATGCAACGTATTTTACCTTACGCAACGTATTTTAACTTTACAAAATTCAAACAATGCGCGTTACAGGTTCATTTTGGGCAAGACGGAGATTATCCAGTTGCTGATTACGACGCACACTAGGCAAATTTGCGATTGACGACTGGCGATTTTATTTATCATCTTTGTCTTTAACCGTTAGACTTTAGTTTTTGGAAATTGGAACAAATCACGAATAGCCCGAAGGCGGCAAGTAAATCGCAAATCATAGACAACAGAAGAAGTAAATAATGAAAAAAGTTTTGTTGGAAAAAAGTTTGAAAATGACTCGTATTTTCTTTGTTTTAACGATGTGCTTTGGTCTTTCGGGACTACCGTCTTTTGCGTCAAGCCACGCCGAAGCACCGCTTATTAGCATGGACAGATACGCTGATAACACCGATGTATATGCTTTCCGCAGCACCGAAGCGGGGCGAGACGGATTTGTCACGATTCTCGCCAATTTTATTCCGCTTCAAGGTCCGTCTGACGGACCGCAGTTCTTTCGTTTCGATGATTCCGTGCTGTATGAAATCAAAATTGACAATACGGGCGACGGACTCGAAGACATCACTTATCAATTTCAGTTCACGACGCAGATTGTTAATCCGAGAACGGTACTCGGAATGAGTACCATTAACTTGGACGGTCAAATCACCTCACTTACCGACGTGGATTACAATATGCCGCAAACTTACACCGTAACGCGCGTTGACCAAACTTCGGGACGGCGCGGTCGCTTTCTTACCGGTGGTTTGCTAACGCCGCCTTCCAACATCGGACCGCGCGTTACACCAAACTATGAAGCAAATCTGGCACAACCGGCAATTTACCCCTTGCCCAACGGCGGCAGAGTTTTCGCCGGACAACGCGATGAAGGCTTTTTCCTTGATTTAGGTGTTTTTGACGCTATCAACTATCGTTCGCTCGCCCCAACCGGCGGCGTTGATACATTAAGAACCAGAAACGTCAGCACGATTGCGATTGAAGTTCCGATTCAGGATTTAACCCGTTCGCGTGCTGTTCCGGCGAATTCGCTGGCTGCGGACGCGGTAATCGGTATTTTCTCGACCGCCAGTCGTCGCGGAACCAGAGTTATTCAACCGGACGGAACAAGAAACACCGAAGGCGCGTGGAGACAAATCTCGCGTCTCGGCAGCCCACTTATTAATGAAGTCGTGGTTCCACTCGGTTTGAAGGATGCTTTCAACTCGCTGCCGCCGCGATTAGACGGAACTGTCCAGCCCGTCGTGGATGCCGTACTTGACCCGGAATTTCCGAAAATTATTCGGCTTGCTTTGGGTCGTTACGGTACTTTTAACGGCAGTGGCGTTGCTATAAACATTCCGCCTGCGCCGCGTAACGATATTGCACAAATTTTTGTGTTCGGTATTCCGGTTAATGCAGCTACAGGACCAACCTTTACGACGGTTATTCAGGGTAACGACGGACAACCGCACGAAATGCTGCGTCTAAACACTGCAATTCCGGTAACTCCCGCTGCGACCGCCAGTCGTTTGGGTATTCTCGGCATGGACTTGGGCGGCTTTCCGAACGGGCGGCGTGTCTTTGACGATGTGGTTGACATTGAGGTTCGCGCGCTTTTGGGCGGAACACCGTTTACGCCTGCGTTCAATATTGCGCCAAACAACGCCTTCAATGACGGTGTTTCTGCAAACTGTGAAGGATTCTTAACCCGTTTCCCGTATCTGCAAACGCCGAATCAGGGAAATCAACCGCGTCTAACGGATTTTCCGGCTAGTCAAACTTTTCCAGCAGCTACACCTTGTGGTGGTAACTTCTAGTTAATCGGTAGTTGATTGAAGGCAGGAAACGCGACTCAAATGAACTGTCCGTTTCAGATGAAAACGGTTATTTCAAAAGATAAGTGTTTTTGGTAAACTTAAATAACAAATCAAGCGGCATTGCCGCTTGATTTGTTAATAACCATAAAGTTATGCAAAAAATTAAATCTTTTACGTTTTATGGTACTGCTATTGCTGGTTTAGTCTGGCTCGTTTTATCGGGTGGCGCGTGCAGCCAAAATTCATCGTCGGCGAGCGTAAAATCTCCGGTCGCCGGAAGCAAACCAGAAAATTCCGCAGCGACCAGCACGACGAATCGGCAAATCGAAGCAGCGCAAAAATTGATTGATAAAAATCCGAAAATGCCGAACGGCTATAACTCGCTCGCCGCTGCCTATATTCACTCGGCACGGGAAACAGGTGATTTCAGCTTAAACTTGAAAGCCGAAACTGCCGTAGGTCGTGCGCTTGAAATCGAGCCGGAAAACCCGACCGCGCAAAAGCTCAGAACATCTCTGATGCTGACTTTTCACCGTTTTGCCGAAGCACTCGAAGCCGCGACTAGTCTGCAGGCGAAATCTCCTCAAGACGCTTTTATTTACGGCGTTTTGACCGATGCGAACGTCGAACTCGGAAACTATAAAGAAGCGATTGACGCGGCGCAGAAAATGGTTGATTTGCGCCCGAATATGGAATCTTACGCCCGCGTTTCTCACTTGCGCTCACTGCACGGCGACTCCGACGGAGCAATCGAAGCGATGCGAACAGCCGCAAAAATCGCCGACCCGATGGATAAAGAATCGCAGGCTTGGTGTCTGGTTCATTTGGGTGACGAATTTTTCAAAATCGGAAACTACGCCGAAGCTGAAAAACAATACGATACGGCTTTGAATGTGTTTCCCGATTACCATTTAGCTTTAGCGGGAAAAGGACGTGCCCGCGCCGCGCAAAACGATTTTGAATCGGCAGTGAAATTTTTGACTGAATCAAATAATCGAGTTCCGAACGTCGAAGACATTATTTATCTCGGCGATGTGTATTCTAAAATCGGAAAACAGGACGAAGCAACTCGGCAGTATGAATTGGCGCAATTTATTGAACAGCAATCCGGCAATATCGACCAACGCCGCCTCGCGCTTTTGTGGGCTGATCGCGATATGAAACTCGACGAAGCCTTGAGCGTTGCCGCCCGCGAACACGAAGCCGGAAAAGATATTTTCACGGCGGACATTTACGCCTGGTGTTTGTATAAAAAAGGACAGTTTCCAGAAGCGAAAAGGGTAATTAGCGAAGCAATGCGCTTGAAAACCAAAGACGCGCGAATTTTTTATCACGCCGGAATGATTGAAAAAAGTTTGGGCAATAAAAAAGCCGCCGCCGATTATTTGCGGAAGGCTCTTCAAATGAATCCGGCATTCGACATTCTGCAAGCGGAAAAAGCAAAGACAGCTTTGCAGAAAATCAACTAAAAAAATTGCAAGCTATAATGCAAAAAATGCAAAAAAAGATTTATTTATTTATTGCGGCTTTGATTTTCGCTTTTGTCGGATTGGCGACGGCGCATCCTCTCGGAAATTTCAGCATCAATCAATTTTCGCAAATCGAGGTCGAAAAATCGCAGGTAAAAATTCGTTCCGTGTTGGATTTGGCAGAAATTCCGACCTTTCAAGAATCACAAACCATTGACACCGATAAGAACAGTACGCTTTCTCAAGAAGAACTAGACGCTTACACCGAAAAGATTACGCCCGGTTATATTGCAAATCTGCAAGTTTCGGTTGACGGGCAATTGATAGATCTTCGTTCAACCGCAAAAAACATTACCTTAGAAGAAGGTTCGGGAAATTTGCCGATACTTAAAATCAAATGGGATTTGATTGGCGATTTGCCGAGTTCCGAAGCAAATGCCATTCACCAATTTAAGTTTGAAAACAAAAATTATCCTGAAAGAATCGGCTGGAACGAAATCGTCGTCGGGCGCGTTTCCGGCATCAATGTTTTCAACAGCACGGCTTTCGGAAGCGGCATCACCGATGAATTGAAGGAATATCCGAGCGAATCCCTAAATGCGCCGCTCGCCGAAAGAACGGCGGAATTTTCATTTACCGGAAACGCTGTTCCGCAAAATGCAAAGCCTTTGCAAAACCGCGACGGACACATCAGCGCGCCAATCGAAAAAGACAAATTTGCCGAATTGATTAAAGGGGAAATTACGCCGTCAATAGTTCTTTTCGGACTTCTGCTTGCATTCGGTTTGGGCGCGGCGCACGCTCTTTCGCCCGGACACGGAAAAACCGTCGTCGGCGC
>DATLXD010000040.1:0-2842 GCA_035575965.1 Pyrinomonadaceae bacterium
CCGCTTGTAAAAATACCGGCGGTATTACTTGCGTCAATAGCCTTGTCAAAGTTTGTGTAACGGTCGCCTTTAACCTTCGTCGCCTCAGAAGTGGCGATGAATTTTTCCATCGCGGGAACATTTGCTTTCAGATAATCGACAATCTGCTTATCATCAGCGCAAGCTCCGTATTTATCAACATATTGCTTTCCAGCTTGAACAGCAACTTTCTGTTCATCGAGTGTTTTTTTGACCGTATTTGACGGTAAATTATCCGTAAACTGTTTATATAAGGCTTGTTTCGCTTCAATTTCCGCGCAAACATCCTGCGCGAAAACCGATACCGCCGGAACAGCCGACATCATAACTCCAAGCATCAAAACTCTAAAAATGGTATTCATTAATGTATTTCCTCCAAGCATCTTTTACTTCAAAATTCTTCAAAATCAGGAACGACCGAACGATTCCGCGTTCTGCGAAACTCTGATGAATCGTTCAAAAAAAGAGTTGCCACTTTTTGCCTTACCAGCCGACTAAATTTTCCCCGAAAAGTCAAACGGCAAAAACTTTTGTTCAATTGATTGAAATAAATAATCACGCAAGTTTAAGGCTTGTGTCAAGCGAGAGTCGTAAGAGGCGGTGAAAAAATTAACTCCTCAAAACATCCGTTCGTAAAACGGTATTTCAAGGAGTAATTTTATCGGTTTGAATTTATCTTTTTACAAACTGTAAAGTTATTTGTTTGTTACAATTCGCGGACGTGTCCCTTCGCCTTGTGGCTTTCTTACGTTTATCACAACAGTCGGAAACAAAGCGGAAGATTTTGCGCCCGCCTTGACCACATTTTTCTGGACAGGTTTTGGAGCAGTAACTTCTTGTGTCGTCTGTTCTACGATTTGTGTTGTCTGTTCCACGATAATTTCCTTTTCATCTGACGCTTCTTTTTTTGCGGCGGTGTCGTTGTCTTCCGAATCCTCACCTGCAATTTCGTCTATCTGCGCCGAAGTTTTTGCATTAATCTGCGGTTGCGGTTTTGTTTCCGGCACAAGTTTAGCGATGTTCTCGACACGCTTCGCGCGGATACGCGAGCGCAACGCCTGATAAATTTTACCCGCGACGGCGGCGGCATATTTTCCGCGCTCGGATTGCCCGCGCGTGATGACGACGACGGCGTATTGCGGGTTTTCAATTGGCGCAACCGATGTGAAAAGCCCGACCCAACTGCCGTCCGCGATACACGAACCTGTTTTGCCCGCCACACCCATCGAAGAATCAACGCCGCGCCTTGCCGTTCCGTAAGTCGCCGCGCCGACCATTCCTGGCAGCACACCTTGCAGAGAGGTTTGCGGTAGGTTGATTTGGCGGCGCAGCGTTCCGCGAAAATTTGTTTTCTCAAATGCGGTGCGTGGAACGTGCGGAACAATGATTTTTCCGTGATTGGAAACGGCGGAAACCATAACGGCAAGCTGCAGCGGCGAAACTTCAAAATCGTCGCCGTGCGAATAAACGCGGGCATTTGAATTGCCGAAGGGAAGTCTGCCGCCGGTTTCGCCTTCGGAATTGATGCCGGTCGGGCGTCCCAGACCGAGCATCTGCGCGTAGGTGAGCATTTTTCTGTTGCCGAGATTCGAGCCGACGTTTTGAAAATATTTGTTGTTTGAAAAAGCCAGCGCGTCGTTTAGATTCATCGGGAACGGTCGCGCCGGAATACTGCCGTCGTATGGATTGATGACGTTTTCGTTTAATCCGCCGATTGCCGTAACGAGCTTGATGGTCGAACACGGTTTGTAGCCGTGATGAATCGCCCAGTCCTGATTGACGACCGACAGAATTTTGCCCGTCTGCGCTTCCATTACGACAATCATTCCGGCTCTGTTTCCGAGCGCCGAAATCGCCGCGCGGCGCACTTCCAAATCTTCGCCTTCGGTATTGTCGGCGGCGATATTTGCGATTGTTTCTGTGCGCAGACCGCGCTCGAAGGCGATGCGGCGCGCTCTGGCTTCGCGGGCGGCTTGTTCGCGGCGGTGTTTTTCCTCTAAAGCCGCCTGCCGTCGCGCCGCTTCAATCTCGCGCCGTCTGGCTGCTTCCGCCTGACGAATTTCGGCAAGCCGTCTTTCTTCCGCCTGTTTTTTTAAGTCTGCCTGGCGCGTTTTGGCAGTCGCGGCAATGTTGTCTTTTGTATTTTTACCGCTCGCGCTCTTATCTTTTTTCGAGGCGTCCTGCTTGTCTTTCGCTGAAATCTGTTTCGCGGCGGATTCTTTTACGGTCGGTTTCTTATTGGCTCTCCTGTCGCTTACCTGATTTTTGACAGACTTCGACGCGGGCTGATTTGAAGTTGTAGTTTTTTTCCTGTCGGCGGAAACTTTCTTCTTTTGCGCCGAAACGTCGGCGGAAAAGAAAACAAAGATTACAAAAACGACGGACAGAAATTTAAAATACGACTTTTCAGCGTTAAAAAACATCGGCGATTTCCTCTTTTTATTTGAAATTTATAGTGAAATTGGGGCGGAGAGTTAAAAGTTTTTCAAAATACGAAAAATTTCGATTGCCCAAAAACTTTGCTTCAAAAGCTAAATAAGAATATAACATTCAAAATACGGAAACGGCAAGAAAAAACCTGTTTCCAGTTTTCCGACCCGATTAAATATGAATTTTTTCAATACATTTCGCGGCAGGCTTCTGGTAATTCTGGCGTTTCTTTTAATCGCCACGCTCGGCGTGCAGTATTACCTGAATCTGAAAACTCAGAACGAGAATAACGATTTGCGCCAGAAGCAGACGCAGGCGCTGGTTGCCGGAATCGCGCTCGGCATCAACGGCGTAACGTCGAGCGCCCTTATCGAAGATATTGTCAAAAGCGAAG
>DATLXD010000041.1:0-3222 GCA_035575965.1 Pyrinomonadaceae bacterium
TGACTGATTCATAAATTATTTGTTTGATTATCAAATACGGATATAAAAATTTTGATAATTTGATAATACGTTAATCGCGCGGCAAATTTCCACACGCTTAAATAAATTTGATTTTCTTGAATTTGCAATTTTAATTTGTCAAAAGAAAAACCTTTAGTCATTTTCAATCAAAGGTTTCACAAAGGATTGCGGAAAATTGTTTTGTGTTATTTATCCGACATAAAACGGCACAAAGCAAAAACCAAGAAGCGTGAAGATGAACGCGAATCTGATTATTCCTTTCAAAAAGAGCTTAAATGATTTTTGCGATAATTGTCCGCAAATTCGGAAAACGATTTAATCTTTCCGCCGCATTAGAAACAGTCCGAAACAGTGGGTTGATATATTGAATATAGTTTGTCTTGCCGCGATTGGCGGTTTGAAAGGAAAAAGTGCCGACGGCTTTCAGGCAACGCTGAACGGTCTGCAGGCGAAATTCGTAATCGAAATCTTCAAAAGCGATTTTTTCCAATCCTAATTTTTCTCTTTCGGACAGGAAAAATCGCTTTTTTTCAGCGAGCCAGTTTTCGGCGGGCGCGTCTAAAACTCTGTCGAGCAGTAGCGAAACAAGGTCGTAGCTTGCCGCGCCGATTCTGGCATCCTGATGGTCAATGATTCGCAGGCGATTTTCTTTATCCAGCATCAAATTTGCGGCGTGAAAATCTCTGTGGCACAAAACCTTTGCGCGTGTTTCGAGTTCTTTGGAAAGTGAAACGAACTCTTCTGTCAAAGCCGAATTTTCTTTTTCGGAAAGCGGTTGTTTTTGCAACGATTCAAAATAATGAGTTTTAAAAAAGTTTAATTCCCAGAGAAGTTTTTCTTCGTCAAACTTCAAGCGTGAAGTAATCGAATTGAGTTCAAATGCCTTTGCTGTCGCGGCTTGGATTCCGGCAATCAAAACTGTTGCTTCGTCTAAAAGATTTTCTTTTTCGCCCGAATCGCTTTTCGCTAAAACGTCGCGCAAAATCGTATCGCCGAAATCTTCCTGAATGATTACGCCGAGATTTTCGCTGAAATCAAAAATCTTCGCTACCGGCAAACCGCCGACCAGAAAAAGATTTGTAGCGTCAATGTATGTTTGCTCTTTTGCTAAAAAAGATTCGGGATAAACGCAGGCAATCGCCGTCGAATCGTTCCAATTTATGCGGAAATACTCGCGCGTGGAAGCGTCTGGAGTTAAAACTTCAATCTTAGTCTTTCGACTGTCTTTTTCTAAGAATTTCTGTAATTTTTCAATTGCTTTTGCAGTAAAAATTTGATTCATAACTCGTAAATCAAATTTTATCATTGATTAAAAGGAACGACATAATTTTCGCCGACGACTTCGCCTTTCAAAGCCTTTTCGGGAATCTCCGTGCAATGCGCGAGCATATCGGCGCGGACAATCGCCACGTTTTCAAATTTTTCGCCTTCGCTTATTTTAACGCCATCGCCGATTATCACTCTAGAAATTCGCGCACTTTCCGCGATTGAAACATCGTCCCAAATTACTGAATCTTTAACGGTTGCCGAATCAGAAATTTTAACGTTTGCGCCTTTGACGATTTTTTCCCTTTGTCCATCCAGCATTGCAAGGCTGATGTCCAAATAACGCGGAATTGTCGAAAGCTCAAACCAGTTTCCGTCTGCGATATGCGCGACTATTTTTTCGCCTTTTTTGATTGCGGGATTATAAAATGTCGGCACAATATCGGAATAAACGCCGCGCGGAATATAATCGAAAACGCGCGGTTCGAGAATGTGGATTCCCGTGAACATTAGCGGCAAGTTCTGAGTGCCGAGTGCCGAGTGGTGAATTTCGGGGAAATCGCCGAAACCCGTCACCAAATTATTTTCGGTTTCTACGATGGTAAATCTTTCGCGTTTTGTGTTGGGAATTAAAACCATTGTCGCAAGAGCTTTTTCGCGGCGATGAGTTTCTAGTGCTTGGGAAATGTCTATATCGGTGATGATTTTGCCGTTGACGATTAAAAAAGTTTCGTCTTCGAGTAAGTTGCGCGCGTTGTCGAGTGCGCCCGCCGTTCCCAAAATCTTCGGCTCTTCCAGTGTGTAATGAATTTTTACGCCGAAATCCGTCCCGTCACCGAGTGCTTTTTTGACCGATTCGGGTTGATGATGGAGATTGACGACAACCTCCAAAAAGCCGAATTTGGCGACATATTCTGCGACGTAACCGACGAGCGGTTTGCCGAGGAAAGGAATTGCGGGCTTGGTGCGGTCAATAGTTAGCGGGAAAAGCCGCGTGCCGAAACCAGCGGCTAAAATCATTGCTTTCATAGCGGGAATTTATTTGTGATTGGTTGATTTGCTGTTAGTTGCCTTCAAACCGCTTCAAACTTCAAACCTTACTTTTTTTGGGTTTCAAATGCAAACTTGCGAAATTGAGGTTTAGGGTTAAAATCTGTAAAAGATGACGAATTCCAACGAAAAAACCTACGCGCTTTTTTCAAATCCGACGAATAAAAAAATTATAGCCGAGCTTGAAAAAGAAGGCGCGAAAGTTTTTCAATTTTCGCCCCTCATAACTGAAAAGACGGTTTTAGATGAAAAATCTGTTGCCGATATAAAAAATCTTAATGCCTTTGATTGGATAATTTTCCCCGATGTTTTGACGGTTGATTATTTTCTGCAAGTTTTGGAGGAAAACGGAATTGATTTGTTTGAAATAGATTCGATACAGGTTTGCGCCTTTGGCGAAGCGGTTGCCGACTGTTTGCGTTTCGTACAGCTTCACGCCGACGTTATTCCAAATTCGGTTGAAGCGGCGAGTGTTTTTCTCGCTTTGTTAGATTACATCGGGAAAGATAAATTATGTAACCTAAAATTTCTTTTGCCAAAAGAAATTTCGCAGGAATTTGAGATTAAAGGAAAATTAATTGAGAGCCGCGCAAGCGTGGTCGAATTACCGATTTATCAAGCAAAGATTTCGACAGCCGATGAAACTGCAAAATTGAAAGCCTTGCTCAAAGGCGGCGCAATTGATGAATTTATTTTTTCATTGCCGACGGACCTAATTGCTCTGAAACACTATTTTAATAACAAATTGATTTCAACAACACTATCTGAAATAAACATTTCTACAGTTGATAAAGCTATGTTTCAAACTTTGAAAGAACACGACCTGAAAGCAGATTATTTCCGGCTTAAATAAAAAGAGGTTGAGAAAAACTCTCAACCTCGATA
>DATLXD010000042.1:0-6928 GCA_035575965.1 Pyrinomonadaceae bacterium
GGCTTGGCTTGTCTTTGCCGTCCTGAGCAAAGCCGAACGACGCGCTCGCCGTCAAAATCGAAGCTGTCAACGCTATATTACGAACCAATTTCCTTTTAGACATAATGATAAAACTCCTTATGTTTAGTCGCAGTAAAAATGCTTTTACGCTTTCTATCGATAATTTTTTTTGTTAGATTTCCGGTAGTAATTCTTAACTATTCAAGATGCGCGCGGGTAACTGAAGAGTTGCCCGCGCGCATCTTGCTAAGTTTAATAAAATTCGAGAGCGAAAGCAAATTATTCGCCTTGCGGACAGACACCGAAAACCTCTGCGAAATTTGCGATGATTTTGTCTTCAACCGCTGATAAATCGAGTTCGCACCCTAAAATTTTTTCCATCGAAGTTACCGGCTCGCCTTCACACGCAATTATAAGGTCGAAAAAGCTCAAATCCGTATTAACATTAAGGGCAAAGCCGTGCGTCGTTACCCAGCGTTTGATATGGACGCCGATTGCCGCGACTTTTCCGTCTTTTGTGTGAACGCCCGTCAAACCTTTGATTCTAAAAGCCTCGATTTCAAAATCAGCCAGCGTGCGAATCAAAACTTCCTCCAAATCGCGCACATATTTATGCACGTCCTCGCGGTCTGGCGAAAGACTGACAATCGGATAACCAACAATTTGCCCGATTCCGTGATAAGTAACTTTACCGCCGCGATTCGTTTCAAAAACCGAACCGCCCAAAGTTTTAAGGCGTTCGGCAGTTGCTAAAACGTCTTGTTTGGCGCGTCGCCCGACGGTAAAAGTATGCGGATGTTCGAGCAGCAGCAAAAAATCAGTTTCGCGCTTTTCGATAACTTCCTGCTCGATTTCCTTTTGCAGACTTAATGCCGCCTCGTAATCAAAATGTCCGAGACGGCAAACTTGTAATTGTCTTTTTCGCATCTTTAGTTATGATAGAATTTTCCAAATAGATTTACGAGCAGAAGAAAATAATTATGAAAACAAACAAAAAACTGAGAAAAATTGCTGTGGTTTTTGCATGCTTACTGTGTTTTACTCTTTCGGCAAACGCGCAGAGACGCAAAGCTCCGAGCAAAAGAACAAAGGCGGCAACCACTACAGCCGCGACAACGGCACTAACAAACAGCGAGATAAAATCAGGCGCGGCAAAGGTTTCGATTCAGATAAAGAATATCTCGAAATTTGTCTACATTCTCGGTGGTGTCGCGCAAGGCATCGAAGACATCGATAAAGATATAAAAGCGGGCAAAGTTTCGCAGGCAACCACCGACCAAAACACGAAAAACAAACAAGCCGTTATCACGACAATTGCTAATCTTCGCGCCGGACTCATCGCTCTGGAAATCGAATTTCGTACCAAGCCCGCGCTCAGAAATTATAATTTTCAGATTCAAGGAATCTCAGATATGACAGGCACGGCGGCAGACCAGGCAACGGCGGGACAATTGAGAGAATCGGGCAAAACGCTTTTGCTGGTAATCGAAAAGCTGGCAGATACGCTGGCGGCTTTGCCTTAGATTGCCCATAAAAACTTCTGACCGCATTAAAATTTGTTCGGAATAAAACCCGAATAATCTTTTATTAATTTATTCTTAATGAGTCCGATTTTCCTGCAAACGCTTTATTTATTAGGCGGCGCAATCGTATTGCCGTTTTTGCCTTTTCTGTTTTGGCAAGGAAAGCACGTGCGAAAAAAGGTCGGACGCCTTCCCGACGCTGGCGGTGAAACCGTCGGACAATTCGGCAATTTTGAGGAAACTCTAAATCTTCTGGCAATCGGCGAATCGACCGTCGCCGGAGTCGGCGCGAAAACTCACACGGAAGCACTTGCCGGACAACTCGCCAAATTTTTGAGTCTCGAAACCGGAAAATCGGTTTGCTGGCATGCGCTCGGCGAGAGCGGCATCACGGCGCGAGAAACTCTGCTGCGTCTTGTGCCGCATCTGCCTGATGCCGAGATGGATTTGGTCGTCGTCGGCTTGGGCGGAAACGATACTTTCAAAGTCAACAGCCCTAACGGATGGCGGCGCGATATGACAAAAATAATCGAAACGCTCAAGAAAAAATATCCAAAAGCCGCAATTTTATTGGCAAATTCGCCGCGCATCATTGATTTTCCGGTTTTGCCGCAGCCTCTAAAATTCGTTTTGTGGCGCGTTTCGCGGCTTCAACACGCGGTCGGGAAGAGTTTGACAAAAGTTGCACAAAACGTCTTTTATTTTGACGAAGCCGAAACGGTTGACGAGCGGTTTTTCAGCGACGGCGTTCATCCGTCCGAATACGGCTACGCGCTCTGGTCGGAAGCGATGATAAAATTTCTATTCAAAAAAACCGGTAACCTCTAACTTTTCTTTGCGAACTTTACTGCTTTGCGGGAAACACGATGAATTTAGAAAATGCGTTCGCTGAAATTACCGAATTTCTCGACTCAAAAAACGAATGGCTTCTGAATCATTTGTCTGGTAAAACCTTTGCTCTGCAACGCTCTGAAATCGAACTCATCCTCGAACATAATAAAATGATTTTCGGTTTTTTGGACGAAAAGGGTTTTCAAGTTTGGCGCGTTGCCGATTATAAAATCGAAAACGAAAAAATCACCCTTGATTTGATTCGCAATTTTGAAAAAGAGCGTGAAAAAATCCGCCTCGTTCCGCGCGTTTCGGCAAGTGAATTGAGCGAAGCGATTGAACTGGCGCGGCTCGAAAAGGCAAACAACATTGCGAGTTTGTTGATTGCGGAAAAACGCTGCGCGAAACTCGTCCGCGTTGCGTTGAATGAAAAAAACGGACGCTTTGCTCAAATTATTTTTGAAAATTCAAATGGCAGGCAAATCGCGGCTCTAGCTGACGTTTCCGACATCATCACACCCGAAAACTTTTTAACGACGGCAATTCTTTGGCTCGCCCAACTCGAAAACCGAAAGAAGAAGCCGATAAACGAAATCTGGATTTTAGCTGGGAAAAAGCGGGCGAAAAACTTGCAAAAACTCCACGCTTTGCTCAGTGAAAATTGGAAGCAAAAGATAAAACTTTGGGAAATTTCCCGCAAACCAGTAAAGACGCAAAGCGTCGAAGCATCGATTTTGGAACAATTGAAAAGATTTGAAATTAAAGATTTGTGGCGCGAAAAACCGAAAGAAATTTCTTTGACGGAAGGTTTTGAAATCAGTCGAGCGGCGCAGGAGATTATTAATCTCGCGCCGGAAAAAATTGATTTGCTTTTTACCAAACACGGCGAAACTTTGCGGTTTTCGGGTTTGCCGTTTGCGCGAGTGCGAAAACTTTTCGGCGAAGAAAAAACTTGGTTCGGTATCGAGCGCGGCAAACAAATCTTAAACGAAAATTCGCGCGAAGATTTTTTTGATTTGCTTGAAGATTTAAAGATCTATCGTCATGCCGATTCGCCAAACGAAAGGCACGCGTTTTTTCGGCTTGCGCCCGAAGCGTGGCTTGAAGCGGTTTTGAGAAGAAATATCAAACTGCTCGATGCAAATCTCATTTTATCGCCGATTTACAATCAGTTTCGCGCCTCGAACGATAAAATTGATTTGCTTGCTCTGCGGCGAGACGGACGACTCACAATCGTCGAACTGAAGGTTTCGCCCGACCGCGAAATGACTTTTCAAGCGGCGGATTATTGGCGAAAAATCGAATTGCAAAGAAAAAAGGGAAATCTGCAAAAGGCGAGAATTTTCGGCGATTTTGAAATTGCGGACGCGCCGACGCTCGTTTATTTGGCTGCGCCGACTTTGAGTTTTCATTACGATTTCGAGTTTTTGTCAAAAACCGTTTCGCCTGAAATCGAGATTTATCGATTTGATTTGAACGAGAATTGGCGCGAAAGTTTGAAGGTTTTGAAAAGAGAGAAGATTTAGCCGCAAATTAACGCGGAGAGCGTCAGAACCGCCTGCGTGAGCGGGCAGGTTGCGCGGCGCGACAATCCCGCCAGCTCACGCAGGCGGTTTTGACCTGTTCGCTAACTGTGGTGCAAACTTAATTTATCAATACCTAAACTCGATTTTCTAATTTGTGTTGTTCGTGTAATTCGCGGCTAAAATCAATTAGATTTCCGTGGCGGAAACGAATTTATAACCGACGCCGCGCACGGTTTGTAAAATCTTCGGGTTATTCGGTTCGTCTTCCAGATACTTCCGCAGCCGCACCACAAAATTATCAATCGCCCGCGTGTCGGTGTCTTCGTGCAAATCCCAAACTTCCTCCAAAATAGTTTTGCGCGAAACGGCTGTTCCCGCATTTTTAATCAAATAACGAAGCAGTTTGACTTCCATCAAAGTCAAGCGAATGTTTTCGTCGGAATTCCACAATTCGAGATTTTCAAAATCAATTGTTCTGCCGTTGACGACATAAATTTTATCGAGCGCGGGCGAAGTTCTTTCCACAGCCTTTTCGCGTTGAAGCCATTCGCGCCGCCGCAGCAGTCCATTGAGCCTCGCCAAAAAAATCGAAAGCTCAAAAGGCTTCGGCAAATAATCGTCCGTTCCGGCTTCAAACCCAAGCAAAACGTCTTCGGGACGACTTCGCGCCGTAAGCATCAAAATCGGCGTGAAAATTTCCGCCTGGCGCAGACGTTTTGCCACTGTAAAACCGTCAACTTTTGGCAGCATCACATCTAAAACAATCGCGTCAAACGGACTATTTTCGGTTAATAAAATTTCCAGAGCCGCTTCGCCGTCGGCAGCCGTTTCAACCGTAAAGCCTTCGGCTTCGAGATTGAAACGCAAACCGTCCGCAAGGTGCTGTTCGTCTTCGACAATTAAAACTTTCATAGTGGTAAGTGGTAAATGGTAAGTGGTAAGCGGAAGAAATCCTTTTGATTTATCACTTACCACTTACCACTAAATTACACCTTCGGTAATTGAACGATAAAATTGCTTCCCTTTCCTTCGCCGCCGCTTCTAGCAAAAATTTTTCCGCCGTGCTTTTTGACGATTGAGCGCACGATGTAAAGTCCTAAACCAGTGCCTTTCGCCATTTGAGCGGAAAGATTCGGCACGCGGTAAAAGCGGCGAAAGATGTGTTTTAATTCGTTTGGCGCGATGCCGATGCCGTTATCTTTAATGTGAATTTCGGCTTTCCTGCCCGCGCCGTTTTTTAATCTGACCAAAACTTTTATCTCATCGCCCGAATACTTTACCGCGTTATCCAAAAGATTCGTAAAAACCGATTGAAGTTCGGTCTTATCGCCCGAAATTTTTATTTCATCGGTGGGAATGGTAAAAGAAATTGCGTTTTCATCCAAGTTATATCGAGTTTCGACTATTTCAACACAGTCACGAAGAAGTTTACCGAGTTCAATTTCCGAGATATTCAACAGACGATTGCGCTCGCGCGTGCTGCTTGCCTGCAAAACCTGCTCGACGGTGTGCAAGAGACGGTTACTGTCGGCAAGCATTATATTATAAAATTCCCGTCGTTTTTCTTCCGTAACATCGCGTGTCTGCAAGGTTTCGAGGTATAGCCGAATTGAAGCAATCGGCGTTTTAAGCTCGTGCGTAACGGCGTTCAAAAATGCGTCGTGCTGTTCATTGCGGCGAATTTCGCGCACCAGAAAAATTGTGTTCAGAACTAATCCGGTAATAATCAAAGCAAAGAAAACGATTCCGAAAACGAGCAGCGCAACTTCCTGCAAGTTGAGCAAAATCCAGCCGACGTTAAGCGCGACGGCTAAGGCAACCAGACAGATGCCCAAAGCTAAAAAGAAAATAATCGCTTTTTGACGACCGACGACTCTCATAAGACAATGCAAAGTTTAAAATGGAAAATGGAAAATGAAAACCGTCGGGTAATCATTTTCCATTTTCCATTTCGAATTTTACGGTTAATTACGCGGCTTTTTGCAAAATTTCGGTTTCTGCGTTTTCCTTTTCCAAATCAAAAGCATAAACCTTTTTCACCAAACCGATTTTTTCCAAAAACCTTATTTGAATCCAGTTCGGGTCAATTTCATACCAGGTAAGCCCGTGTTTTGCGGAGCGCGGATTGGCGTGATGATTGTTATGCCAGCCTTCGCCGAATGTCAAAGCGGCAATCAAACCGTTGTTGCGCGAATCGTCGTGCGTTTCAAAACGGCGCGTTCCCCACAAATGCGTCGCGGAATTTACCAGCCAGGTCGAATGCCAGCCGACAACCTGTCGCAGAAAAATTCCCCACAAAACCATTGACCAACCGCCGATAGCATACAAAATCGCGCCGACAATAATCGGCGTTACATAATAATACTTTGAAGAAAAGACGTGAAATTTATCTTTCAGCAAATCGGGAGCATAGCGTTTAACAACATCTTCCGGCTGATTCTGCGCCGTTCCCTGCAAAATCCAACCCATATGCGCCCAAAACGTGCCTTCGCGCGGGCTGTGCGGGTCTTTATCTGTTTCGGTAAAAGCGTGATGAATGCGGTGCGTCGTTACCCATTGCAGCGAACCCGACTGCAGTCCGAGCGTTCCGCAGGTTGTTAAAAAATACTCAAGCCATTTCGGAGCTTTGTAACCGCCGTGCGTCAGCAAGCGATGATAACCCATTCCGATGCCCCAGCTACCGGCAATCCACCAGGTAATCAAAGCGGCAGCGAGATTTCCCCAGCTAAATGTAAATAACGCCCAAACCGCCATAATATGAAAAATGACGACAAATGTTCCCGTAACCCATTGAATCGGTTTGTATTTTGATTGATGTAATTCGACGACGTTTTGCACTTTTATAATTCCCCTTTACGATTTCTAAAAATATATGAACGCAAATTTTGTTTCGCGCGTTTATGATGTAAATCGTAGCAGGATTTATGCACAGCGAATGTAAGAGTTTTGTAATTTCATATTATTGCGTCGTGGTGATGCGAGAAGTGCAAAGTTTTTCCAATCCCGAGCAAAATTACAAAAAACTTGACTTAATTTAAGAAAAAGATA
>DATLXD010000043.1:0-3449 GCA_035575965.1 Pyrinomonadaceae bacterium
TCAGAAGATAAATGGCAGCAAAAGTGCCGACTCGTGATGCTGCTTCCGCACGGTTACGAAGGTCAAGGTCCTGAACATTCGAGCGCGAGACTTGAAAGATACTTGCAACTTTGCGCGGAAAATAATTTGCAGGTTTGTTACCCGACAACTCCGGCGCAGTATTTTCATCTGCTTCGCAGGCAAGCCAAACAGAAAATCGTGCGTCCGCTTATCATCATGACTCCAAAGAGTTTATTACGGCTTCCGGCAGCGAATTCGACAATCGAAAATTTAACAAACGGCGGTTTTCAACCTGTCATTGACGACATTTCAATCGCTAATAAGTCTGAAGTCAAACGCATCGTTTTATGCAGCGGCAAGGTTTTTTACGATTTAGATTCGGCGCGTGAAAACGCGAGAGATTTGCGCGTGGCGATTGTGCGACTCGAACAATTTTATCCATTTCCCGCCGAGCGATTAAAAGAGATTTTCGCGTCATACGAAAATTCGACGCAAGTTTTCTGGACGCAGGAAGAGCCGCAAAATATGGGCGGCTGGACATTTGTCGAGCCGCGACTTCGTGAAATCAAAGGCGATTTGAGTTTGCGTTACGTCGGCAGAACGGCTTCAGCTTCACCGGCGACCGGCTCATACGCGATTCACGAACTCGAACAGCGAAAACTGGTTGACGATTCGCTTTTGAAGGAACACGCCGACGAGATTTCAGCGGCAAGTATACCGGAAGTCGCGGAAAAACTCGCACCGGCGGGCGCGTAAAAAAAGACCGTTTTTTGAGACACTTTAGAAAATCCATTGATAACATCCAGTTGATTATGTATTATCAACATTGCTGGTGTTAATAATTAGTTAGATTGCTTCCATTTGGTGAGACGTATGATGGAACAAACGAGTCAGGCTAGCAATTCAATGTGGCAGTGGCTGCCTTTCTTTATAGGCGGTTTTTGCGCTCCGCTACTTGGCAACTTCTTAAATAGATGGATTCCCCTACATTTGGCTGTGGGCGTTGCCTTCTTTATTATGTGGCTCATCGTAGGTTTGGTATTCAGCAGAGTACCGCCAAACCCGAAGTGGAGCTTTGTGCGTTGGATTGGAGGCGGTGCTTTAGGGGCAATTGCTGGTGGGGTGATAGCTTTTTTCTTTTATTGGAGGTAATCGAAACTACGCGGGAGTATATCTAACGCCGCAATGTAATAAGTCATTCGAGCGGACTGCCCGATAGAACGCTTTTCATGTTTCTTCCTCCGATGTAAATTGAATGCTATTCGTGGGCAGCCGCTCAATTCCGGCGTTCAGTGTCTCTCGTTAAAAATGAGGTTAAATTTATGAAAAAGAAATTGCTTTTATTTATGTTGCTATTTTGCTTATTTATCCTTTCGGCTTCGGCACAAGATAAAAAGCTGAGGAAGCTGCCTCAATCACCGCCACCGCCCGGAGGAATTAAATTACTTGACGGTTATGTTCACATACAGGAGCAAGGCTATGACACTTGGGTCGGGCGCATTAAAAAAGAAGGCGGACTTAATATTATATACGACATTGGGTTTTTGGCGGGTGAATATGTAAATCACTGCGTAAGAGAGAACACCTGCACTTGGTATAAAGAACAGCAGTTGAAAGGTGGCTTGGTAAAAATCGCGTTGGCGAAAGATGGAAGAATTATCGCTACGTTCCCGAAGACAACAGCGAACTTCATCGCCGAAGTAAAATCGCCAGAGGACATTGCAGACTTTCTGATAATGATTCTGACTTATGATGAAACAACAGTGCCGTGAAAATAACGTTACAGCGAACAAATCATTAGACGTGAGGCGGAAACAGCTGCTTTGTTATGATGTTGCGTGTTAAATTCTCGTTGTCGCCGGCTTTTTTCCGCCACGTCAACTCTGCCGTTACTTATCTCGAAAACGCTCATTATACCGTTCAGCAGCGTCTTTAGGCACAAATTTACATTTTATCAAATTTATTTTTTGTCTGCTTTCTTCTCTATTTCCTTAATCATTCGCGTCGCGTGATTTCTGGCAATCAGCGGAATGCGCTCGTCGTTGCTCAATTCTTTTAACATCAGAATCATCTGCGCGGCATCGGAAATTTCGTTGCGTTTTATCAAGGAATCGAGCGCGTCCATCAGGCGCGGCGCTTCGAGCGGCTGATTTTCCCGCGCCACGCCGATATCGAAAATCCAAACGAACTGCTGACCGATTCGGCGATATTCGTCCGCCAGATTTTTTGCGTCCGTGTTAGCCGTCCAATTAAATTTTGCTATTCTCTCTCGCTTGTCCTTCTTCATCTTGAACGTCATATTGCCGAGATGCGAATAATCTTTTTCGTATTGGTAATTTTCGGTCGAATCGAGAAAATTCAAGGCTTGCCAAACCGCTTTTATTCTTTCCAAAGCCGTCGGCGAAAGCTGAATCGGGTCTGAAATCACTTCGTCGAAACTCTTTTTTGAAAACGTAATTTTTCCTTTTCCGTTTTCGTCGTGTTCGATTGAAATTTTTGAAATCAAAAAATTCGGTTGCGAAAACTCATAAAAATAAACCGACGAATACGCTTTCACCGCATCAGAACGCAAATTCGTTTTTTCAGTTTGACTGTTCTTCTTGATTGGCTCGGATGGATTTTCCAATTGTTCTTCGGGACGCGAATTTTTCTTCGGCGGAGATTGCGCGGGCGTTTCTCCAACGACTTCAGGTTTCGTTTGAACCGCTTTTTTTGCAGGTTTTTTCGCGGCTTTTCGCGGTTTTGTTTGTGCGGAAACGGAAAATACCTGACTCAAAAATATCAAACCGAAGACAATCCTAAAAAAATTCTTTTGTAACATATTTATTCAAATCTCACGGAAACGATTTTTGAAATTCCGGCTTCCTGCATCGTCACGCCGTATAAAACCCGCGCCGCTTCCATCGTCCGTTTGTTATGCGTGATGATGATAAACTGTGTCTTTTCAGACATTTCCGCAATTTTATTGACAAAGCGTCCGACGTTTGCGTCGTCGAGCGGCGCGTCAACTTCGTCCAAAAGGCAAAACGGCGCGGGACGATACTTGAAAATCGCCATCACCAGCGCAATCGCCGCCATTGCCTTTTCGCCGCCTGACAAAAGCAAGATGTTTTGCAGGCGTTTGCCGGGCGGCTGCGCGACGATTTCAATTCCGGCTTCCAAAACGTCTTCGGCTTCGAGCAAAGTCATTTCACCTTTACCGCCGCCGAAAAGTTCAAGGAAAAATTCTCTGAAATTTTCGTTTATAGCTACAAAGGCTTCACGGAATTTTTCGCGCGAGCGTTCCTTGATTTCCCGAAGCGCTTCTTCCGCCGCCGCGATGCTGTCAATAATGTCTTGTCGCTGCGCGGTTAAAAACGTCAATCGTCCTTCAATTTCCGCCAATTCTTCGAGCGCGAGCATATTTATCGCGCCGAAATTCTCGATTTTCTCACGCAAATCTTCAACCG
>DATLXD010000044.1:0-4903 GCA_035575965.1 Pyrinomonadaceae bacterium
TAAGAAATCACCGTCTTTTTTGCGAAAGAAAAATAATAGATATTGATTAATATTTTTGAGGTTAGTATATGGAAAACTAATAGAAGCTATTTCAAAAATAGGAAATCTTTCTTTACGCTGCTTTGCGCCTGCTGATTTTCCGGCTTGATTATAGTAATGCAAAGGACGCAAAAGTATTTTTGAGATTGCTATAGTCTTTTCAATCCAATTTAGTACGTTACTATTTAATGCTCGATTCGGGAAGCGAAATTGTGGATTAAATCAACCAGCAGCACCGCAATCGGCGGGTAGAAAAAAATATCCAGATTTAAGCCGCCGGAAGAAGATTTTGGAAATGCCAGCGAAAAAACCGTCCCGAAATAATTTCCGATGAGCAGCCCGATGCCTAAACTCAAAACAAAACCGCCGACCAGAAAACTGGTTGCCGCAAATCTGCTATAAGGTTTTTTTACCGGCTCGTCCGCCTCGAGAATCGAATCGTGGATGTTTTCGTTCGCGTAAGTATAGCGTTCAAACGCTGAGCGCAGACGTTTGATTAAATGAACGATACCAACAACGAAAAGCGATAGAAGAACGATTTTTCCGATTGCCTGCGAGTTTTTCCAAAATGTCGGCTTGAAAATCGCTACAAAACAGGTTGATAGAAAAAGCGCGACGGTCGGGAAAATTACTTTTTGCAAAGCCAGCGATTCGCGTCGTTCGTCGGCAATCATCCGGTCGATAATTTCGTTGTAGCGGCGGTCATACGCCATATGCCGCCAGCGTCTGGCGTGAGCGTTTTCCGAAGAGAAAAGGGAATCGCCGTTTGATAAATTGTTGTATTTCTGCTTGAGAATCAAGCGGTCGTAATTAGCGCGTTCCTGAGGATTTCCCAATGTTTCATAGGCTTTGGCAATTTTCGCAAACTCTCGTGCGAACTCCTCTGCTCCGTCATTCACGTCCGGGTGATACTTCCGCGCCAGACGGCGATACGCCGATTTTATCTCAGCGTTTGAAGCCTTCGAGGAAACCTTTAAAACTTGGTAATAGTCCACCATCGCAAAAGTTATGAAAGGGAGAGCGAACGAGATTTTACGTGCAAAGTCGTCGTCAGTGCGCCAAGAAAATTATAGCACAAAATCTGCGATGGTAAATGAGAAATTAGATGTAAGAAATCATAATTCAGAAATCAGAAATCAGAATTCAGAAATGAAAACTAAAGAGAAAATTGAGAATAATTGCAGAAAATTTTGAAGCAATTTTGATTTTTGCTTCCGATGTCTGTCTTCTGTGTTCTGAATTCTGATTTCTGATTTCTGGTTCAATTCAGGTCGTCAATTTGCAGGCTAATCGGACTTGCGCCAGCGATTTTTACCGCGTCGATGAGCTTTGTCACGCTGCCGTAATCAATCGAGCGCGGTGCTTTAATAAAAACGGTTTTTTCAATTTTTTCGGCTTCCGACAAATCATTTCTGAACTCGGTTTCTTCAGTATAAACGTGATTTTCCGCGCGTTCTTTGAAAACTTGTGCGAGCCGTTTAATAAGCTTGTCGGGTTTTGAAACCGTGCCTAAATCATTTTCAGTATTGAGCCTGAGCGTCGAATCTGAATTAAGCGCGACAACCAGAGTATGAATATTCGGTTCACCGCTTTGTTTTGATTCACGTGGAATTTTCGTTTTAAAGTTAGCCGGCTTGAGCGGTGAACCGACCATAAAAATTATCAAGAGAACGAGCAGCACATCAATCAAAGGCGTAACGTTGATATTTGGTTTGTTGTTCATTTGTTCACTCCTTTTAGCTTTAAAAACATTAGACACCAAGATTTTCAAAAAGTTCCCTGATAACCAGAATATTGAAAAGCAAATCAAAAAATGTATAATAAAATTTGTAGGCAAATGAATGAATCTCGGCTGAAAAAATTAACTTCGACTTTACTGGTTACGACTCTTTTTCTAGTGTTCTGGTGCTGCGTGCAAAACTGTGCCGAAAATAGCGCAGAAGAAAACAGCGTTTTCGGTAATTCACAAATTGTTCAAATCGAAGAAGCCGATGATGAATCTTGCTCGATTAATAATTTGCCTTCGGCAATCGTTTCCACTCAAGAAACTTTTACTTCAGTAATTATTTTCAACCCCTTAACTAATTTTTCATTTAAGGTATTTCCCAAACCCGATTTTCAATTTTTAGCCAAAAAAACGGGTGCGGATAATTTCTCGCCGCTTTTGTTAAAGATTCTTTCACAGCTTCGCATTTAGAAATCTCCAAAAACAACTTTTTCTTTATCGTTTTGGGTTTTCAATCTGAAAACTCTTTGATTGATTTTGTTTTCTTCAGGAGATTCTTAATGAAAAGATTCAATATAGTTTTATTTGTAATTCTAAGTTTCACGTTTTCGATTTTCGCGCAAAACAGCCAGATTAAATTAGAAGGCACGGTTGTTTGCTGTGCAGATTGCTGGGCGGAAAAAGACCGCACGAAGATTGCATACGGGAATGCCGAAGATTTGCTTCGCGCCAAATCTTGCGTCGAAGGCGGCGACCCGACGCTGCTTGCCGTTCGCCGGGAAAAAGATTTTAAATTGTATCAATTGGCGGAAGGAAAGTTTCGCCTGACCGAGAAAAATTGGCTGTCGTTTGTCGGTAAGAAAATTTCCGTTGTCGGTAAGAAAATTTCCGTCGCCGGAAATGTCAAAAAGACGAAGAAAGCGGAAATAATTCAAGTAGATACGCTCGAAGTTTTGGAAAGAAGCCTTGCCGAACAAGACGCGGCGCAGGTTTTGGGAACGCAAGTCGAACTTAAACTAAAGGATTTATTCGGCGTGGAACAATCGCTCGCGCAGTTTAAAGGCAGAATTGTCGTTTTGAATTTTTGGGCGACGTATTGCGTTCCTTGTCGCAAGGAAATGCCGGATTTATCAGCGATTCAAAACGAATACGCGGCACTCGGCGTTCAGGTTATCGGCGCGTCAACCGACGAAGCGGAAGACCGTGCAAAAGTTTTGCAGTTTATAAAAGACGTGAAGATAAATTTTCCCGTCTGGGTCGGCGCAACGTCGCAGGATTTGCTGCGATTCGGTGTCGGAACGGCTCTTCCCGCGACGATTATCATTGACCGCGAAGGCAAAACAGTGAAAATGATTTCGGGCATTGTCAATCTAACCGATTTGAAAAAAGATATTGATGCAATGCTGAAATCGGACGAAAAAAAACAGCAAAAAGAAATCAAAACACAGGCAAAGATTTCCGAAGCCGAAACGTCGAGCGTGCCGAGTTGACCGCTCTGACCGGGCGAAGGTCGCGCCGTGAGCGGGACGGGAAAACAAGACCAAAAGCGTTGGACTTTCGGCACACGATACATTTCAAATCAGATTGACCGGGCGCGTTGGCGAAATACTTTGACTTATCAAGTTACGCCGCGTTTCTCGGTCGGAATCGAATATAATCCGCTGGCGGGAAAAGTTTCGCCGCTGGCAAATTTTGTGGCGTTGACGGAAACAAAAAATCGTCCGGCGATAATTTTAGGCACGAGTTCCGACCGCATCGGAACGCCGAGCGGACAATCTTTTTATGCAACCGCGAGTAAAAATTTAAAGCGTGAAACAAAACTCCCGATTGCGCCTTACATCGGCGTCGCTTACGGAACATACGAAAATCGTTTTCGCGTAATCGGCGGGCTGAATATCAATTTTGGTAAAGGTTTTGGTTCAACCATTTTATTTGACGGCGTGAAAGTTCACCCGACGCTGAATTATTCATACAAACAGCATCAATTCGGCGTAATTTTCGCGCAAGGAAAAAACATCGGCGCAAATTACAGCATCTCGTTTTGAGGACAAATTATGAATGTCGAAGTGCTAAACGAAAGAATCGTCCACGCTGATATGTTACGGCGCGGACGCAATCTTGAGTATTTAACGATTGGCTGGAATTCATTGGAAGCTATAATCGCTGTCAGTGCCGGGTTGATTGCCGGAAGCATCGCGCTGGTTGGTTTTGGTTTTGATTCGGTGATTGAAAGTTTGTCGGGCGCGTTTGTTTTGTGGCGGTTGCTTGCTGGCGAGCATCGAGAACAACTTGTTTTACGTCTCGTCGGTGCGAGTTTTTTGGTTTTAGCCGTTTATGTGGCAATTGACGCAATCGTTTCGCTTGTCAGGCAGGAACGCCCGGAAGAAAGTTATGTCGGAATCGGGCTTGCCGCCGCATCGCTGATTGTGATGCCGCTTTTGGCAAGAGCAAAACGGCGGGTTGCGGCGAGTTTGAATAGTCGCGCGATGCACGCCGATTCGCGGCAAACCTACATTTGCGCGTATCTGTCGGCAATTCTGCTCGGCGGGCTTGGGCTGAATGCTTTGTTCGGCTGGTGGTGGGCTGATGCAATTGCCGCGCTGGTAATGATTCCGATTATTGCGAAAGAAGGCATCGAAGCCTTGCAGGGCAAAACTTGCTGCGATAATGAATGTCATTAAATCAAAGAAGGGTTTTTGTTTATTTAAGACTTGCGCCCAACGCTTGAAGCAGAGCCTTTGCCTTCAGAAGTGATTCTTCATATTCATTTTCGGGAATGCTGTCAGCAACAATTCCGCCGCCGACATTAAAAACCGCTTCGCGTCCGCGAATAACCATCGTGCGAATCGCAACACTCATATCTAAAGAGTGGAGAGTGTTTGAATTAAATCCTGAATTTTGAATTTTGAATTTTGAATTTTGAATCGAATACCCGATTGCGCCCATTGAAAGTCCTCTGTCGGCAGTTTCGAGACGGTCAATTATCTGCATTGTGCGAATTTTCGGCGCGCCCGTAATTGAGCCGCACGGGAAAACGGCTTTAATTATGTCGGCAAAATTTACATCTTCCAGAAGTTTTCCAGACACGGTAGAAACAAGGTGAAAGAGCGTCGGATGCGTCTCCAAATCGCAAAGTTT
>DATLXD010000045.1:0-2949 GCA_035575965.1 Pyrinomonadaceae bacterium
TCCAGGAAAACTTCAACGTCAAAAACTTCGCGTAAATTCCTCGTGGTTAAAACTTTTTCGGGTGTGCCTTTAGCGGCGACTTTTCCTTTTTTTAAAAGTAAAATCTCGTCGGCAAATTCCGAAGCCAAATTCAAATCGTGCGTGATGACGATTGTCGAAAATTCACAGCTTTTGCATCTTTCGCGCACCAGGCGAAACATCAACGCCTGATGCGCCAAATCTAGATTCGCCGTGGGCTCGTCTAATAACAAAATTTGCGCTTGCGTCGCCAAAGCACGCGCTAAAATGACTCTTTGCCGCTCGCCGCCTGAAAGCCGATTCATCAAGCGGTTTTCAAAATCAGCCAAATCGCAAATCTGCAAAGCGTTTTCGGCAATCTGCAAATCGCTTTCGGTTTCCCAACCGAAAGCACTTCCGTGCGCAAAACGTCCCGCTAAAACAAATTCCAAAACGGTAACGGGAAATTTCGTTTCCGTTTCCTGCGCGATAACGGCGATTTTTTGCGCGATTTCACGACGCGAAAAATCCTTCAAACTTTTTCCGCCAAGCAAAATTTTGCCTGTCGCAGTTGGCAAACCGGCGTTCAGAGATTTCAGCAAAGTCGTTTTACCTGCGCCGTTCGCGCCGAGAACTGCCAGAATTTCGCCGTTTCTCAAAGTGAAGGAAACATCTTTGATAACTTCGCTTTCGCCGTAACTGACTGAAATGTTTTGAACATTAAGCATAAATTTCACCGCAGAAAGAAGTTTTTTTAAGAATTATTAACCACAGATGGACACGGATAGACACAGATAAAAGCAAGATGAAAGCTAAATAAAATATCTGTTTTAATCTTTAAAAATCTGTGTGTATCTGTGTCCATCTGTGGTTAAAATTTTCTTTCTCTGTTTCTGCGGCTAATTTCTTCGTAATAAATAAATAAAAAGAGGCGCACCAATCAAGGCAGTAATCGCACCGACGGGCAGTTCGCGGGGCGCAATCGCCACACGCGCAATTGTGTCTGCCGTGACGACGAAAATCGCCCCGACAATCGCCGAAAACGGAACGACAAAACGATTGTCGCTGCCGATTGCCAGCCGAACCAGATGCGGCACAATCAAGCCGACATAGCCGACCGAACCGCTCGCCGCAACCGATGTTCCGACAAGTGCGCTTGCCGCCGCAAAAACCACGATGCGCGTTTTATCAATTTCGACACCGAAATCAAAAGCATCGCGCTCGCCAATCATCATTAAATTTAACGCTTTGGCTTGCGAACTTAAAACGAATGTGCCGATGACGGCGACAATCAAAGTCAAATAGAATCCATTTTTCGTGGCTTGCGACAAATCGCCCAAAAGCCAAAATGTAAAACTGCGAAGTTTCGCTGCATCAAGCAAACTTGTCAGTAATACGATGATTGACGAAAGAAATGTTGTTACGATTACGCCCGACAAAACAAGTCTCTCGACATTCATTCCCGCCCGGCTTTTTGCTATTTGATAAACGACGAAAGTTGCCAGACACGCGCCGAGGAAAGCGAAAGCCGGACGCGCAAATTCAAACTGCGTGAAAAAGACGAAAGCCAGCATCGTTCCCAGAGCCGCACCGTTGGAGACGCCGAGCAAGTAAGGTTCAGCCAGAGGATTTCGCAAAAGCGACTGCAAACCCGCGCCGGCAACAGCCAGAGACGCGCCGACACACGCGCCGAGCAAAATTCGCGGCAGGCGGATATCGAACAAAATTGCCGTTTGCTGTTCGCTCAATTCAAAGAACCGAAGTTTTTCGCTTCCCAAAAGCGCGGCAGTAAAAATCGTCAAAATTAATAAAACTAAAAGACCAACGCCAAAGCGCAAACTTTGAACTTTGAACTTTGAACTTTGAACTTTCACTGAAAACTTTCGGGATGCAATGCTTTCGCCAGCTGCTCCAAACCGTCAACAATTCGCGGCGCGGGGCGTGAAATCAATTCGGCGTTTATCTTGAAAACTTTACCGTTTCGCACCGCCGGAGAATTTTTAAAAACATCGTTCGGCTCGCGGTTATCTTCGCTGTCGGACAAAATTATCGCTTCGGGATTTAGCGCGAAAGCCGTTTCCTTACTCAAATTCGGATAAGCCGTTTCGCTGTCCGCCGTAACCGACGCGCCGCCCGCGCGACTTATTAAATCGGTTATAAACGAATCTTTTCCGACGGTGAAAAGCGGTTCTCTGGAAATCTGCAAAAAAACTTTCACGGCTTCGGCTGAATCGGTTCGCGCTTCGACATCTGCGACACGCTTTTCTAATTCGTCCACGACTTGTTGCGCCTTTTCATTTTTGCCGAAAATCTCGCCGATTTGACGAACGGTTTTGTAAATATCGTCCAGACTGTTCGGATTTGTAACGAAAATGGTAATGCCTTGCCCATCGAGAATTCTGCTGAAATTTTCCATCTGCGAGGCGGTTGAAACCAGCACGATTTGCGGTTTTAAGGCAATGATGTTTTCGATGTTCGGCGTTTGCGTATCGCCGATTTTTTGGATTTTCTGCGCTTCCGCTGGATAGTTGCAAAAGGTTGTTACACCGACCAGCCGTTCACCCGCGCCGACGGCAAAGACGATTTCCGTCAAATTCGGTGCTAAGGACACGGCGCGTTCGACCTTTTCAGGAATTTTGATGCGGCGACCCGAATCATCAGTAATCTCGCGCGTTGGAGCAGCAACCGGCACATTAACAAAATTTTGATTTTTGCAACTGATGAAAAGAAACGCGCACAGCAATAAACAAGCAACTACAAAATTTTGCGCGGAAATTCTTTCCACAAAAAAGCGAAGCCCGCAAAGAAAAACAGGCGCGAGGAGAAAAAATTTTTGATATTCTTTTGTCGATTCCTTCAAAACAAAAAGTCCCGTCTTGATTGCCTCAACGTTAAAAACAAAAGGCAATCAGACGGGACTTTTCACACACTAAACAGGGAGAAAAACTATAA
>DATLXD010000046.1:0-2749 GCA_035575965.1 Pyrinomonadaceae bacterium
AGCCTTTTTAATTGGATACACGAGAAAACGAACATTCAAAGAGCCGGTAAAATTCGTTCTGCCGATGGCTTGATGCTACATTGTTGGGGAAAACTAGCGGTAGCTTTCTATTTGCTCGTTTTCAACTACTGATTCGCATTATAAATAATGCCACATTTGCCTAATCTTAAAATATGTTAATTCTTACAATCAATTTTTGAAAATGTTTTCAAAAGAGGCGCGAATTTCGAGGCGGTGAACGGTTAATTTTTCGAGTAAATCTTTGCTCGACACGAGTTTCATCCTTTTCGCAATCGTCTGCAAAACCGTCAGATTAGCAAGCGGCAATTGCGTCGAGCGTCCGATTGTCAGGCGCAGATTGTGGTCGAGTTCGCTCAAGAATTCGTAGCCGTTTGCGAAATTTTGAAAATCTTCTTCGTTTAGAGAATTGTTTTCGTAAAGTTTTTTGAGCATAAAAACGGTCGAGCGATTTGTTGCGTCGTCTCGAACATTATCGCGCAACTGCAAAAAACGCATCGCAAAATAAACATCGAGCATTCCGCCTGCGCCGAATTTGATGTCAATTTCCTTGCCTTTCCGGGCGTTTGCCTTTTCTTCTTCGAGTCGTTCACGAATGCGCCGGGTTTCATCTCTTAAAATCCTGAATCCTGAATCCTGAATCTTTAATTCTTGCGCTTTTTTGTGAATGATTTTCCGCGCGTTTGTTTCAATATCTTTTGCCAAATCCAAATCGCCAGCGACGCCGCGAAGTTTGACATATGCAAGCCATTCCCACATTGCCGCTCTTGTTTCCAAATAATTTAAGAAGGAAATTTTGCTCGATGCGGTTGCGCCGTTTTTGCCGTCGGGACGCAGGCGCAAATCAACGCGATAGAGATGACCTTCGCGCGTCAGACTCGAAAGCGTAGTTACGAAAATCTCTGCGGCACGCGAGTAAAATTCGGCATGCGTCAAATCTGAAACGGACAGAAATTTTTCATCGTCATAAAGTAAAATCAAATCCAAATCTGAGTTGTAATCCATTCCGCTGCCGCCGAGCTTTCCTAGACCCAAAACGGCAAATGGGAAATCGTTGATTTTTTCCAATGAAAAACGTCGTTCGAGTTCGCGTCGGGTGATAAAAAGCGCAACTTCAACGCTCGCTTCGGCTAAATTTGTTTGCAGACGTTTGGCTTTTTGCGTGGTGATTTTTCCGAAAACGTCAAACGCGACGATTCGGAGCAAAAAGCGCGACCAGATTTTTCGTAAAATCGCTAATTCCTGCGCGAAATTTTTTTCCTTTTCTACGGCGCGGAGAAAATTTTGCAGGTAATTTTCTTCGGTAAAATCTTCGTATTCATCGGGCAAATTTTTTATTAAATTCGGATTTGCGGCAATTACTTCGGCAAAATGCGGCGAAGTCTCCGAAAGAAGTCTGAGCGTTTCCACAGTTTCATTTTTCAAATCAATTCTTACATCGGATTTTTCCAGAGATGAAAAAATTAATTTTAATGTTTGGCTCGATTGCGATGCAGCGAGATTATTAAATGAATTTGGTAATAACGATCCTTGTGTCTGCTCCCCCATTTTGGAAGATGAAAAATTCGGTGCGATTTCGGCAATTTTATCGCGCGTTTTATTTCCGAAAACACGCTTGTAAATTCGGCTAACATTTGATGTATGAAAGTCTACGGACGCTTCAAATTTTTCCGTGTTCGTAAAATTCATTCGCTTCGCAATCAGGAAACGCTTGTCCGATTCATTTGGAACGAGATGCGTTTGCAAGCCGTTTTCCATCTGAAGGCGATGTTCGAGACGACGCAGAAATTCGTAAGCCTCGAAAAACTCCGTTAATTCAGACTCTGAAATCAATTTTCTATCGGCGAGACGCGATAGGCTAATCAAAGTGTGTGCAGCGCGAAGCCATTCGTCTTTGCCCGCATAAGCAAGCTGTAAGGCTTGCGCGATAAATTCGATTTCGCGGATTCCGCCGCGCCCTAATTTGACGTTGAAACTTCGGTCGGAAATTTTTTCGGCATTGATTTTTTCCTTTGAGAGACGCACGTTTTGCAAAGCGTTTTCGATTGTTTCACTTACCGAGAAAACGCTCGATTTTACCTGTTCAAAAAACTTTTGGAAAATTTTCTCCTCGCCCGCGCTCGACCTCGAACGAATCAAAACTTGCCGTTCCCAGCTTTGAGCGATTTTTTGATAATAATTAACTGCTTCATCGAGAGAAATTGCCAACGCGCCGACGCGCCCGTACGGTCGCAGACGCAAATCAACGCGGTATGCCGCGCCTTCGCCCGCTTGCCCGCCGACGAGTCGTGTAATAAATTCGGCGAGTTTGACGAAATACTCGCGGTTTGTTACCGCATCGCGCGTGCCTTGACCGTATGTTTTTCCGTCGTTTGAATAAATGAAAAGCAAGTCAATATCGGACGAGTAATTCAATTCCTTTGAGCCGAGCTTGCCAAGCGCGACGATGCAGAATTGCGCCAATTTAATGCGCCCTTTTTCGTCAATCGTAAGCGCATTGCCGTAACGATTGTCGAATTCCTGTCGGGCGATTCGCAAGGCATATTCCAAAATCGCGTCCGCCAGATTAGAAATTTCTTCGGTAATTTCGACGATTGTGCCAAGTCCGCGAACATCGCGCAGATAAATCCGCAAAAGCTCGCGGCGGCGAAAACGCGCCAGCAATATATTTGTTTCGACATCGGTGTTGACAAGCGCGAAACGCGCCAGAGATTCGAGAATTTCTTCTTTG
>DATLXD010000047.1:0-19842 GCA_035575965.1 Pyrinomonadaceae bacterium
ATTCGTTTTTTTGGAAATAAGCGTTTTCGTGTAAAATCAAAACTTGAACTTTTAAGGCGGTCTAACAGACTGCCTTTTCATTTTTTCAATTAAAATTATGAGCAAAACACAACCTGCCCGCGGAATGCGCGATTTTCTTCCCGCAGACATTAGAAAACGCGAATACGTTATCAATATTGTCAAAGAAGTTTATGAAAGCTATGGCTTTGAGCCGCTCGAAACTCCGGCGGTTGAAAATCTGGAAACTTTGACGGGCAAATACGGCGAAGAAGGCAATCAACTGATTTACAAAATTCTGAAACGCGGCGAACACGAAAAGACCGGCGAAGCGGATTTAGCTTTGCGTTACGATTTGACCGTTCCGCTGGCGCGTGTCGTGGCGAATTATCGAAACGATTTACCGAAATTCTTCAAACGCTACCAAATCCAACCCGTCTGGCGAGCCGACCGCCCGGCGCGTGGACGATACCGAGAGTTTTATCAATGCGATGTTGACGCAATTGGTTCGATTTCAGTTGTAGTTGAAGCGGAGCTTTGTATAGCAGTCACTGAAATTTTACAAAAATTAGGATTTGAAGATTTTATAATTCGTATTAATCATAGAGAGATTTTGAGAGATTTGCTGCTTGTTTCAAATATTGGGGAAATACAACAAACTGACGCATTAATTGCTATAGATAAGCTTGATAAAATAGGAACAGACGGCGTTCTAAAAGAATTTGAACAACGTGGCATCTCTCAAAATTCTGGTAAAAAAATATTAGCTTTTCTAGCAGGGATTGCAAAGTTGGAAAACAATAATGAAATTTATGTTGAACTTGAAAAATTTATTGGCAGAGATGCTTTCGGTGCAAATGAACTGCGTCGAATTATTGAAATATCTAAAAACTCTCATATAAAACTTGATCCATCACTTGCTCGTGGTTTGTCTTATTATACTGGCGCAATATTTGAAATAAATGTTCCAGATTTGGCAGGAAGTCTCGCCGGTGGCGGACGTTATGACGGTTTAATCGGGATGTTTGGTAAGGAACAAATTCCCGCGTGCGGATTTTCCATCGGTCTGGAACGCATTCTTGTTGTGATGGAAGAACGCGGAATGTTCCCGAAAGAATTGACCGACAGTTCGGCAGACGTTTTGGTAACAGTTTGGAATGGACAGACAATCGACGAATCACTCAAACTTGCCGGTGAATTGAGGGAAGAAAAATTGCGCGTTCTCGTTTACCCCGAAGCCGACAAACTCGGCAAGCAATTCAAATACGCCGCGCAAATCAATGTTCCGTTTGTCTGCGTTTTAGGTGAAAATGAACTGGCGGAAAATAAAGTTACGCTCAAAAATATGCGGACGGGTGAGCAGGAAATAATCACGCGAGAAAAAATTTCAGAAAAGGTAAAAAACCAAACGTAGATTAGTAAGATAAAAATCTGTCATTAAAATTGCTTCAGCGGTGTTACATAAAATAATAAGGGAGAAAATTATGCCTTATCAAATTTGGTTAGGTGCGATGCTGACGGTTTTGATTGTTTCCGCAGCCAACTGCTCGGCGCAGAAAAATTCGATTGATATAAACACGAAGACCTACGGGAAAATCGTCGAGGTCGCTAAATTAAGTGAAGCCAGAGCGACGCACAGCGCAACGCTGCTGGCAAACGGCAAAGTTTTAATCGCGGGCGGAATGGAGCGCAACGGCGTGTTTTTCGACAGCGCGGACATTTTTGACCCGAACACAAACACTTTCGCGCTTGCCAAAGGCAAAATGAGCAGCAAACGCACCGGACATTCCGCGACGCTTCTGGCGGATGGCAAAGTTTTAATCACCGGCGGCTGGGCGAACCGCGATGTGCCGGAGATAAGCGCGGAAATTTACGACCCGCGAACCGAAACATTCAAGGCAATCGGCAATATGAATTTTCGTCGCTCCGGTCATATGGTTACACTTCTTAGAGGCGGAAAGATTTTGATTACGGGCGGCTCCGACGGCAAAGATTCTTTGAGCGAAGCCGAAGTTTTCGATCCGCAAACCAACGCTTTTACCCGAATCGGAAAAATGCAGAGCGCACGAACCGGACACACGGCGACCGAGTTGGCGGACGGCAAAATTTTGCTCGCGGGCGGCGAGGTAAAACGCGGCGAGATTTTATCGAGCGCGGAGATTTTTGATTCGCAGACGAACAAATTTTCTTTGGTGAAAAATGCAATGACGGCTGTGCGCTACAAACACGATGCAATTTTGCTGAAAGACGGGCGCGTGCTTATTTGGGGCGGTTCGGACAATCGTGATTGGCGAGGTCAATACAAAACGGCGGAAATTTTTAACCCGAAAACCGGTGAATTCACCACGACCGGTGAGATGAATTTTGCGCGCTTCAAAGTCGAAGGGACTTCCGTTTTGCTCAAAGACGGCAAAGTCTTTATCGGCGGCGGCGGCGAAGGCGCGGAAGTTTTCGACCCGCAGACAAACAGTTTTACCAAAACCGAAGGCAATTTCAGTGCGCCGCTTCATTACGCGAGCGTAACGCTTCTGGCGGACGGACGCGCTTTGGTCGTCGGCGGTTACGGCAACGGCACGCGCGAAGCCGGTCCGATTAGCACGAATCGAAGTTGGATTTTCAAACTCTAAAATGCACATTTTAATTTATCTTTCGGCTTTGAACTTGTGAATTTGAGTTCAGAGCCTTTCTGTTTTATCTTTGTCAATATGGGCGAAATAATTTAACAAGGAGCAAAATTAAGTATGTCTGAAAAAATTTTACAAAATTTTCTGGATGAAACAGTCGAATCTTTTCGCAGCTATAAAAAACTTGCCGAAAAATCTTTCGCGCAGGTTTCAGACGAAGAATTTTTCAAAGCGATTGACGCGGAAGCTAATTCGATTGCGGCGATTACGAAACATCTCGGCGGAAATCTGCGCTCGCGCTGGACGAACTTTTTGACGAGCGACGGCGAAAAGACTGACCGAAATCGTGATTCGGAATTTGTTGCGGACGACGACACGCGGGAAAGTTTGATGCAGTTTTGGGAAAACGGCTGGGACGCGCTTTTTGAAAATTTGCAGTCTTTGACAATCGAAGACTTGGGGAAAATCGTGCAGATTCGCGGCGAAGATTTTACGGTGGTCAAAGCGATAAATCGGGCGGCAATGCACACAGCTTCACACATCGGACAAATCACCTTTTTGGCGAAACACTTTCGCTCGTCGGAATGGGAAACTTTGAGTGTCCCAAAAAACAAGTCGGCGGAGTTTAATTCGTATTTGGCTGGAAAAGAGGATAAGGGAAATTATTTAGAAGCGACGCAGGAATTTGCAAAGCAATCGAAAAAATAGCTACAAATAATTACAAAAATCACAAAAACTTGAGCTACGAATTACACGAATTACACGAATGAATCATCTATGTTAATCTGTGTTTATTTGTGGTTTCGTTTTATGAAAATAATTTCAATTTTAGGTTCGACGGGTTCAATCGGATGCAACACGCTGAAAGTTGTCGAGTTTTTAGGCAATTTTCGCGTGGTCGCGCTCGGCGCGGGAAACAATGTCGGGAAGCTTGCCGAACAGATTGCGCGATTCAAACCTGAACTTGTTTCCTGCGAAAATGAGACTTGCGCGGAAAATCTGCTCAAAGAACTTTATAAATTAAACGCTAAAACTCCGAAAATTGAAACGGGTGAAAAAGGTTTAATCGCTGTTTCGACTCACGAAGCGGCGCAAACTGTGGTTTCGGCGACGGTCGGGGCGGTTGGTTTTGTGCCGACGCTTCGCGCTTTGGAAGCGGGAAAGCGAGTTGCGCTTGCCAACAAAGAAACGCTCGTGATGGCGGGCGAATTGATGACCAAAGCGGCGCGGGAAAATAAAGCCGAAATTTTGCCGGTTGATTCGGAACACAACGCGCTTCATCAGTGTTTGAGAGGCGAATCGAAAAATGAAGTTAAGCGTTTGATTTTAACGGCAAGCGGCGGTCCGTTTCGGACAAAACCAAAACAGGAAATCGAAAATGCCACGCGGGAAGAAGCCTTAAATCATCCGACGTGGAATATGGGCGACAAAATCACGATTGACTGCGCGACTTTGATGAATAAAGGATTAGAAGTTATCGAAGCACGTTGGTTGTTCGATTTTTCGGCGGATGAAATTTCGGTTATCGTCCATCCGCAATCGGTCGTGCATTCGCTCGTCGAAATGGTTGACGGCTCAATTATCGCGCAGTTCGGTGTCACTGATATGAAACACGCGATCCAGTATGCTTTGACTTATCCAAAACGGCAGCCAAACTGCTTGCCGCCGCTTGATTTTACCAAAATTTCTCAATTAACTTTTGAAGAACCCGATTTGGAAAAGTTTCCGTGTCTGGCTCTGGCTTATCGAGCGTTAAAAATCGGCGGAACGATGCCAGCGACTTTGAACGCCGCCAACGAAATCGCCGTCGGTGCATTTTTGGAAAATAAAATCCGGCTGTCAGACATTCCAAAAATCATCGAAAACGTAATGAATGAACACAAATCACAAGCCGCCGTGAGTTTAGAAATTATTCTGGAAACCGATACTTGGGCAAGAAAAAAAGCTATAATGAATTTGGATAATGTGAAAAAGACCGCTTCGGTAAATTTGAGGTAACGGCTATGCAACAGGTAAATACTAAAACTCAACCAGCCATCACACCGTTTGTGTATGAAACGGAAGAAAACGGATTTGAAAATGAATCGGTTAAAGTGCGTCTGTGGACGCGCGACGAGTATTACAAAATGGCGGAACTCGGCTTTTTTCATGGCAAAAGAGTTGAGCTAATCGAAGGAGAAATTATTGAGATGTTGCCAATGAAAAGTCCACATACAACTGGAATTTCTCTAGCGGGTGAGATTTTGCGGGGAGTTTTCGCTGATGGTTTTGTAATTCGTGTCCAAGCTCCGCTTTCTTTTAGTGGAATTACCGAACCTGAGCCTGACGTGGCGGTTGTCAAAGGCAAAATCAGAGATTTTACCGACGCGCATCCGAAAACTGCTGAACTAATTGTTGAAGTTTCAGATGCCACGTTGCGTTATGACCGCACGAAAAAAGCTGCCCTTTATGCTAAAAACAAAATTCAAGAATATTGGATTTTGAATGTAAAAAATCGCTCGCTGGAAGTTTACCATCGTCCGATTCGAGATAAAAAACTCGGCTTCATCTATACGGAAATCCAAATTTTAACCGAAAAAGATGCAGTCGCGCCGCTCGTCGCGCCGGAAGCGAAAATCAAAATCGCCGATATTTTGCCGTAGCTGCTAAACTTTCCAGAGAGTTTTACACTTTTAATGACAACTTGACAGCCTGAATTTGTTTCTAAGCAAGCAATTATTTTGGAGAAGAAATTTATACGATGATTGATATTATAATAGTAATTTTAGCGGTCATATTCGTTCTCGGCATCGCCATCAACATTCACGAGTTCGGACATTTCGCCGTTGCCAAACTTTTCGGAATGCGCGTTGACGCATATTCGTTTTTCGGTTTGGGTCCGAGAATTTGGGGCAAAAAAATCGGACACACCGATTATCGCATCAGCGCGATTCCTCTGGGCGCATATGTCAAACTTTACGGTGACGAAGCAACCGGACCGCTCGAAGGAAATGACGACCAAGGCGAGATTGTTCCCGAATCAGAGCTTTACGAATTGCGTCCGCGCTGGCAAAAGTTTTTGGTGATGATTGGCGGACCGTTTATGAATCTGATGCTGGCGCTGGCGATTCCGTTTTTCGGCGCGTTGATGTATGGTTTGCCTTCGATGCCCGCGCCGATTGTCGAGTTTGTCAAAGCGTCGGGCGCGGCTGAACAAGCCGGAATCAAAACGGGCGATAGAATCGTCGGCTTCGACGGAACGGAAAATCCGACTTGGGAACGTATCGAACACGATGCGATGATAGCACCGGAAAGGGAAGTTCCTCTGACGGTCGAGCGCGGCGGCGAACGATTGAATTTGATGGTTAAACCAACAAAAACAATGCGCGGCGAAAATGCTATCGGAGAATTGGATTTACTGCCGGCAACAGATGCTGAACCAGTTATTGTCGGAGCAATCGAACCAAATATGCCGGCGGCACAGGTTCTACAGCCTAAAGACCGCGTGATTGCCTTTAATGACCGATCGGTTCGCAATACGACGACCTTAAGGGAAATGATTGGGCAAACGAAGGGAACACCTTTTAATCTCACCATCGAACGTAACGGCGAGCGAAAAGTTGTTGACATAAACGCAGCCGAAACCAAAGATGGTTTTCGCATCGGAGTTGGATTTGCCAGAGACGACATAAAAACCAGAGAGCCTGCAAACATCGCGCAAGCCGCCGGTTTTGCGGTTCATTCAAATCTTGAAATTATCCGTCTGACGGGCAAAGTTTTCGGACAGCTTTTCTCCGGTCAACGCTCGGTCAAAGAAGCCGGAGTTGCTGGACCAATCGGAATTGTGCAGATAATCGCGCAGGTTGTCAGAGAGCAAGGTTTTGTCGGGCTGATTTCGATTCTCGCGTTGATAAGTTTGAACTTGGGCGTCTTCAATCTGCTGCCGATTCCGATGCTTGACGGCGGTCAGATTGCGCTTTTAGGAGTCGAAGGTTTTCTTGCTTTGTTCGGCTTGACGCTTTCGATGGGAATTAAAGAAAAAATTCAGTTCGTCGGGCTTGCCGTTATTTTGTTATTGATGGTAACGACGATATTTTTTGATATATCAAGATTGTTTTGATAAGCAAATCAGTTTAGCCGCAGAGATTTTAAAATGATGAATTATGAACAATAGAATGATAAAATTAAAAATCATTGTTCATAACTCATCATTTATTCTTGTAATTAAAATTAATTCAAAATGAGAAGAAAAACCAAGGCGGTAATGGTCAAAAACGTACAAATCGGCGGCGACGCGCCGGTTGCCGTCCAATCAATGACGAAAACCGATACGACCGATGTTGACGGAACGATAAAGCAAATCGAAGAAATGGTTACGGCAGGCTGTGAGATTGTCCGCATCGCCGTTCCAGATAAAGACGCGGCAATCGCGCTCAAAGAAATTAGAAAAAGAACCGCCGCGCCGCTCGTCGCCGACATTCATTTTCATTACAAATTAGCTTTGATGGCATTAGACGCCGGAATTGATAAACTTCGTCTCAATCCCGGAAACATTGGCTCGCTTGAACGCATCCGTGAAGTCGTCCGCGCTACCGAAGCGCAGAAAATCCCAATCAGAATCGGTGTCAACGGCGGTTCTCTGGAAAAAGATTTACTGCAAAAATACGGCACGGCAACGCCCGAAGCGATTGTCGAATCGGGAATGCGTCACGTTCGCATTTTAGAAGATTTAGGATTTTCGGATATTATAATTTCGCTGAAAGCGTCGGATGTTCAGCGCACGGTTGCGGCGTATCGCTTAATGTCGACGATGGTTAATTATCCGTTTCATCTCGGCGTAACCGAAGCGGGAACGGCTTTCGGCGGCACGATAAAATCCGCAATCGGTTTGGGAATTCTGCTTCACGAAGGTATCGGCGATACGATTCGCGTTAGTCTTGCGGCAGAACCGCACGAAGAAGTGCGCGTCGGTTGGGAAATTTTGAAAAGTCTCGAACTAAGACAACGTGGCGTAACGGTCGTCGCGTGTCCGACGTGCGGAAGATTGGACGTTGATAATTTTGTCGAGATTGTAACAGAAGTCGAACGCCGACTCGCGCATGTGGAAGAACCTTTACATTTATCAATAATGGGCTGCGCGGTCAACGGTCCAGGCGAAGCGCACGATTCTCAATTGGGAATTACGTTCGGACGCAATGTCGGAATGATTTTCAAAGACGGCGTTCCGATGCGTAGAGTTTCGGGTGAAGATATTGTTGAAGAATTCGTCAAAGAAGTCGAGATTTTAAGAAAAGAAGGCGCGAACGCAAAATCTTTGACCGAAGCAAAACCGCTGGTTCAAATTACCTGATATAACATCGGTTCAAATTAAGAAAATTTGCCCGCGAAATTCACGGAAAACGCGAAAAAATCAAAAAAGTTTTCGTATGTTTCGAGTGTTTCGCGGGCAAATTTATAGGTTTTCGTCAAATGAAAATAGTCGTGCGCGGAACAAATTGGGTTGGCGACGCGGTAATGACGATTCCCGCTTTGCGCGAGTTGCGGCGCATTTTTCCTGAGTCCGAAATTACTCTTCACACGCACTCTTGGGCGCAGGGAATTTTTCAAGATGCAGATTTTATTGATAAAATTCTGCCGTTCGAGCCGGAAAAATGCGGCTTCAAAACCGTTCTTGCTCAAGCGAAAATCTGGCGCGAAAGAAATTTTGGTTTAGCGATTGTTTTGCCCAATTCCTTTCAATCCGCGCTCATCGCCAAACTCGGAAAAGCCGAAACGCGCGTCGGTTACGCCGCCGATAAAAGAAGTTTTTTGCTGACCGATGCTTTGCCCGTTCCTTCGTGGAAAAACGAGCGGCACGAAATTTTTTACTATTTGAACGTCGTCGCTGAGATTGAGAAAAGATTTTTCGGCGAAACAAAGGTTTGGGAAAATGAGCCGCAATTTAATTTAACTGTTTCGGAAGAGAGAAAAAACCTAGCGCGAAAAATCTTATCGGAAAACAGAGTTGTCTTGTCAAAGAAAATTGTTGCTCTCGCCACTGGTTCAACCAATTCGAGAGCCAAGCGTTGGCAAACGGAAAGTTTCGCCAAAATGAACGACAAAATTTTATCTGAACTAAACGCAAATGTTATTTTAATCGGTTCAAAAGATGAGTTGGATGTTTCTCTGGAGGTTGCGGAAAAATCGAAAATAAAACCGATTATTTTAACCGGCAAAACGACTTTAGCCGAAGTTGCTTCAATTTTAAGCATTTGCGATTTGCTCGTCTCAAACGACACAGGTCCGGCGCACATTTCGACGGCTTTGGGAACAAAAACTCTGGTGATTTTCGGTCCGACAAATCCGCGAGCAACGCAGCCTTGGAACTCGGAAATTGTTTATAAAAATGTCGAATGTTCGCCTTGTATGCTGCGCGATTGCCCGATTGATCATCGCTGTATGACGCGAATTTCGGCGGAAGAGGTTTTTCAAATTGTCAGAGAAAAATTAACCATAGATGCACGCGAATGAACACAGATAATCCAAAATCCAAAGCTGTGTTTCTAGACCGCGACGGCACTATTTGCGAAGACGTGAATTATCTTTCGCGTCCTGAAGATTTAAAACCTTTTCCTTTTGCGGCTGAAGCCCTTCGGCTGTTGATCGAAAACGGTTTTCTCGCCATTTTAATAACTAATCAGTCAGGAATTGCACGCGGATTTTTCGACGAACTTGCTTTGCGCGAAATTCACGAAAAACTTGTTTCAGAGTTAGCCAAACAAAACGCAAAACTCGATGCGATTTATTTTTGCCCGCATAATTTCGGTGATGATTGCGCTTGCCGCAAACCGAAAACGGGAATGATTGAGCAGGCGAGCGGAGATTTTTCGATTGATTTGGAAAAGAGTTGGATGATTGGTGACAAAGCGATTGATGTCGAAACAGGTTTTCGCGCGGGAACGAAAACCGCCTTAGTCTTGACAGGTTACGGACAAAAAGATTTTGAGAAATGTGAGAGAAAACCCGACTTTGTTGCGGAAAATCTTTTTTTAGCAGTCAAAAAAATAATTGGAAAAACAGAGGTGAGAAATAAAAAGTGAGAATTGCCGATTTTTTTCATTCTCCTTTCTCACGTCTCATTTCTCATTTAATTCATTCTTCCAAAGTCATCTTCTAATCTTTCAATATCGTCTTCGCCGAAATAATCGCCGGTTTGTATTTCGATGAAAATGAGCAGTTCTTGGGCATCAGGATTTTCGACGCGGTGCGCCGTTCCGACCGGAACATTAACGTCTTCGCCTTTTTTTACTAGAAATTCCTTGCCGTTTAATGTTACTTTAGCAATGCCGCGCACGACGAACCAATGTTCGCTGCGGTGCGCGTGCTTCTGATAACTCAGACGTTTCGTCGGGAATACTTCAATTCTTTTAACTTTATAGTCCGCGTCTTCGTCCAAAATCGTAAAACTTCCCCAAGGTCTTTGGTCGAAAACAGGCGAATTTTCCTTTTCTACAGCATTTTTCATATTTTTTGATTTAAATAGATGAATAGTTTAAATGAAAAAGAGTTTTCAGCCAACACGAAATTAACTCAGAGAATTCAAACATTAATAATCGGGCGTTTGTTCGTGCTTTTTCTGCTTTTGGTGCCAAGCTGGATTTGGAACAACGGACGACTGAAGCTCTCTTTTGAAGATTTGCCGCGCGGATTTTTTTGGTTTTCGTTATTTCTGTGGGACCGACGATTTTCAATTTCTGTAATCAGGGAAACAGTTTTCTTTAGGCACAAAAGAAGATAAATTTTTCTCAAGTTTCAAACAGTTTCTAAAAGCGAGATTAAACGATTGAAGTTTTATCAAACCGGAGAATGTTTCTGAAAAGTTTTTTACCTGATAAAAGAGTTGTATTTTGGGTAATACTCGCCGGAATTATCACAAGTGCCTATTCGCTTGCGCCGCAAATTCAGTTGTGGGGAATTCGCGGCGATGCTTGGAACGGTGTTTATGCTTATCACGACCACGATGAAATGGCATACACCGCGTATATTCAAACGTTGATAGACGGCAAGCCGCGCCGCAATTCGCCATACACCGGACGCGAGGACAGCACCGAAAACCCGCTCGATGAATCTTTGTTCTCCATTCAATTTCTCGCCTTTTACCCGATAGTGCTTCCGGCTAGGTTTCTGGGAATATCGTCTTCGACGGCGATGATTTTATTCAGTGCGATAATCGGTTTTTTGTCGGCTCTGGCATTGTTTTGGCTGTTAAATCTGCTTTTTGAAAAACCTTTTTTATCCTTTGTCGGAACGGTTTTAGTTTTTTCCGTCGGTGCTTTGGTAGCCGGTCAGGGAAGCATTATCAGCCGATTTTCGCCCGACAGTATTTATTATCCGATTGCATTTCCCTTTGCACGACGCACAGTTCCGTCAATCGGTTTTCCGGCTCTGTTTTTATTTTTTGCGTTCACTTGGAAGTTTTTGACAAGCGCTACCCGACGTCTAAAAATTCTTTCGGGAATTTTGGCAATTCTTTCATTTACATTTCTTGTTTTTTCTTACTTTTATCTCTGGACGACCGCTGTCGCCTGGGTATTCGGTTTGATTTTATTAACGATAATTTTTCGCAGTCGAGATTGGCGAAAAACAGCGATTTCCTTACTTGTTCTCGGCGCGTTTTTGTCGCTTGTTCTTATACCTTATTTTGTTTTACTGGCAAATCGCGGGACGATAATTGATTCGGTGCATCTGCTTGTTTTTACCCGCCAACCGGATTTATGGCGAATTCCCGAAATTCTCAGTTTTGCGGTTTTGTTCGGTTTTTTTGCAGCAAAAGGCTTGGGCTGGCTCGATTTGCGAGAACCGAAAATTCTTTTTCTGATGGCGTTTGCTCTGGTTGCGCCGATTGTTTTTAATCAACAGATTTTATCCGGTCGCTCGCTCCAGCCGGTTCATTACCAATTTTATTGCGTCAATTATATTTCGGCGTTTTCTCTGCTGACATTTGTCTGTGTTTTATTAAATAAAAAAGTAAACAGTCGAACATTTAACAAAATTCTACTTTTGCTCGGATTAGCCGCGCTTTACGTCGGATATTCGGACGGACAGTTCAGCGTCAAAAAGGCGAGAGGAGAAAATATCTGGCGAGATGAATTACTGCCGGTGGCGCAAAAAATTAAGACGATTTCTCAAAGTTCGGAAAACTACGGGAAAAATCAAACGTCAACGGTTCTCTCGTTTGATTTTTATCCGTATACATTGATGAACAGCATTTATAGCTTAAATTGCAGCGACGATTTGCCTGCACTTTCATCACAGGCGGTTTTGTGGTCGCCGCGTCAAAAGGTTTTTTCCGACCTTTCGCCCGAAGAAAGCACAGACCGCCTTTTTAAGTTTATTTATTATCAAAATTTCGACGAAAAGTGGCTTGCAAAAGAGCTGCAAAATGAAAGAGCTGGATTGGTCGAAGGCTTTTTCGGTTGGGATACAAAGGCTGCTATTTTGACCGACCAAGCTAAGCCGGTGACGAATGAAAAAATTGATGAAATAGTCGGGCGTTATGTAAAATTTCGACAAAACTTTAATTACGAAAATGCCAAAACGCCGACTCTTTCATTCGTCATTATTCACCAGGCAACACAGGCTAATTTGTCGGCGGTCGATAAATGGTATGAAAGAGATGCAGGCGAAAGCGTCGGAAAATATACCTTATACCGAGTCAAATTGCGAAATCCGTGAATCTCTTTAACAGGCATTGTATTAATTGCAAAGAAAAAGTGGAAAACGAAACATTTTTCATTTTCCACTTTTCATTTTCCATTAAATCTACATTCCCAAATTTTTCATCAGAAATCCGTAAATGTCGGCTATTTCTTCGATTTGCTTGGAAGTCGGTTTGCCCGCGCCGTGTCCGGCTTTGGTTTCGATGCGAATTAGAACGGGCGCGTCGCCCGCTTGTGCTTCCTGCAAAGTTGCCGCGTATTTGAAGCTGTGCGCCGGAACAACGCGGTCATCGTGGTCAGCCGTTGTAATCAAAACTGCCGGATATTTCGTGCCTTTTTTAAGATTGTGTAGCGGCGAATATTTATAAATCGCCGCAAATTCTTCCGGGTTGTCGGGCGAGCCATAATCGGAAGTCCAATAACGTCCGGCGGTGAATTTGTGGAAACGGAGCATATCCATCACGCCGACCGCCGGAAGCGCTGCGCCGAACAAGTCGGGACGCTGGTTTAAAACCGCGCCGACCAGCAAGCCGCCGTTCGAGCCGCCTTGGATGGCGAGTTTTTTCGGGCTGGTATATTTCGCGGAAATCAGATATTCAGCTGCCGCGATGAAATCGTCGAAAGCGTTTTGTCTTTTTAATTTGATTGCCGATTCGTGCCATTCTTTGCCGTATTCGCCACCGCCGCGCAAATTAGCCACCGCATAAACGCCGCCCATTTCTAGCCACGCCAGACGCGCCACGGAAAAGCCCGGCGTTAAAGAACTGTTAAAACCGCCATAACCGTAAAGCAGTGTCGGGTTTGTGCCGTCCATTTTCAAGCCTTTTTTGTGGACGATAAACATCGGGACTTCGGTTGCATCTTTACTTTTATATTTGATTTGTTTGACTTCGTAATCGGCGGAATTGAATTTTACGTTTGATGTGCGGAAAACTTCCGATTTGCCGGTTTTCATATCGTAGCGAAAAATTGTCGGCGGCGTTGCATAACTTGAAAAAGTGTAAAAGGTTTCCGTGTCATCGCGTTCGCCGCCAAAACCGCCTGCCGAACCGATGCCCGGAAGGTCGACATTGCGGACGAATTTTCCGTTCATATTATAAATACGAATCTGCGTATAAGCGTCCTTCAGGTAATTTGTAACGAACTGATTGTTGATAAAACTAATTCCGCCGAGCGTTTCTTTGCCTTCCGGAATAACTTCCTTCCATTCTTTTGTTTCTTTGGAAACATCGACCGAAACAAGGCGCCCGCGCGGCGCTTCTTTGTCGGTGCGGAAGTAAAACGTTGTGCCGTCATTGCCGACGAAGCTGTAGCTCGATTCCAATTTATCAACCACCGGCATCACCTTTGAATCGGATTTACTCAAATCTTTGTAATAAATCATATTCTTCGGCGAAGTGCCTTTTGAAACATAAACAATCAAATACTTTCCGTCTTCGCTCACGCCGCCGCCGACGCTCATTTCCTTGTCGTCTGGACGTTCGTAAACAAGCACGTCTTCCGATTGCGGCGTGCCGAGTTTGTGGTAATAAATTTTTTGATTGTAGTTGAGGCTGGTTAATCTGGCTTTTTCATCAGTCGCCGGAAAGCGCGAATAAAAAACGCCTTTGCCGTCTTTGGAGAATGACGCACCGGAGAATTTGATGTCTTTCAAAACATCGGTCAAGTCTTTTCCGGTCTCGACATCGCGGAAATGCCATTCAACCCAATCTGAACCCGAAGCGGATAAACCATAAGCCAGCAGTTTGCCGTCGTCGGAAATCGAGAGACCGCTTAAGGCAACTGTGCCATCGGTCGAAAGTTTATTCGGATCAAGCAGGACGCGCCCTTTGTCATTGACGGAATTAGAAACGTAAAAAACACTTTGGTTTTGCAAGCCGTCATTTTTAGAATAAAAATACTTGCCGCCCTGTTCGTTCGGCGCGGAGTATCTTTCATAATTCCAAAGCTCGGTCAGCCGCGCTTTGAGTTTCGCGCGCTCGGGAATTTGATTTAAATAGCCGAAAGTAATCTTATTTTGAGCTTCGACCCAAGCCTTTGTTTCGGCTGAATTGTCATCTTCCAGCCAACGATACGGGTCGGAAACTTTTGTGCCGTGATAATCGTCGGTTTGCTCGACCTTCTTCGTTTTTGGGTAATCGAATCTGGTTTGAGCAAAAACACTCGCAGCAACAAACACAAAAACAAAAAAAGCAAAACATAATTTAAACATTGTTTTTCGCATATGCACCTCATCATAAACGGAATTTTTATGATTATAGTTCGCTTGTGGTGAAAGACAAAGCAGGAATCAAATTAACACGGATATAAAAAACTTTTTATAAAAAGGAAATTAGTGGATACTTTCTCCTGGCTAATGTTGTGGATAGCAGCTATACAATTTCCTAAGTATATTTAGTTATAGTGGTTTGTATCAGTAACAGCGCGGAATTGGGCTTTTAGCATACAGATTGCATAAGTGATAGATAGAATGTTTGTTTTACGAAAAATGAAGCTATAAACTATTATCATTCCAACAAGTAAAATACTGTAAGAAAGCGAAAATCGTTTGCGTGACACGGCACTTGTAATAGTAAAAGCCTTGTATCAGACTAAACACAAAATTAAAATTTCGTCCAAAACCGAAAAATGACGACATCCCGCAAAAACGGCTTTGGTGAGAAATCATCGCGGCTGTTTTACTTAGCAGATTGTTTCAAGAAGTTTGGAGAAAGCCGGCGCAGATTTTCTACCGCCTTCGGCAAAACTTCCAGAACATATTCTACGTCCTCAGTCATATTGTCTTTACCGAAACTAAAGCGAATCGCGCCGCGTGCCAATTCGTCATTTCTTCCCAAAGCTCGAATTACGGGCGACGGTTCTAGGTTGCCGGAAGAACACGCCGAGCCGGTCGAAACCGCAACGCCTTGCAAATCTAAATTTATCAATAAACCTTCGCCTTCAATCGAGCGGAAGGAAATGTTCGAGATATGCGGCAGACGAGTTTCACGATTGCCGTTAAATTCAACATCGGAAATTCTCTCGGCAACGCCGTTTTCAAATTTATCGCGCAGATTTTGCAGGTTTTGCGCCGATTCCTTCAAATTCCTTTTTGCCAATTCGCAAGCCTTTCCAAAGGCGACGATATGCGGAACAGATTCCGTGCCGCCGCGCCTTTCGCGTTCCTGATGTCCGCCGATACTTTGTGAATGCAGTCTCACGCCGCGCCGCACATAAAGCGCACCAATGCCTTTCGGCGCGTAAAGTTTGTGTGCGGAGATTGACAGCAAATCACAATTGATTTCTTCGACATCAACTTCAATTTTGCCGATTGCCTGAACCGCGTCCGTATGAAACCATATTTTTCTACCTTTTTCCCTTTCCGCACGAACGAGTTTTCCGATTTCTTCGACCGGCTGAATCGTCCCGATTTCGTTATTCGCCGTCATTATCGAAATTAAAATCGTATCTTCACGAAGCGCATTTTTCAAATCTTCGATTTTGACGATACCGTCTGTATAAACTGGAAGATAGGTAACTTCAAAGCCGCGCTTTTCCAAATCCTGACAAACTTCCTTGACCGCCGAATGTTCAATTTCGGAGGTGACAATATGATTTCCGTATTTTTCGTTGGCTTCGAGCAGACCGCGAATCGCCAGATTATTCGCTTCCGTTCCGCCCGAAGTAAAAACGATTTCCGCGGGACGCGCGTTGATAATGTCCGCAACTTGATGACGCGCTTTATCAACCGCCGCCCGCGCTTCCTGCCCGAAAAAATGAATGCTCGAAGCGTTGCCGAACTTTTCCGTCAAAAAAGGAAGCATCGCTTCGACGACTTCCCGGTCAATCGGTGTTGTTGCGCTGTTGTCTAAATAAATTCTGCGAAACATACAATATATTTTAACGCACGGCGGGAAATAATAATAATTGAATTGAAAAATGAAGATAAGTTTTTATATTTCAGTATTTTATCCGAGACAATTTGGTAAAAGTTTCAAATTTGTCTAAAACCATGAAATTACAAAATAATTACAATAACTTTTTGCTTTCTGTAATCAAATGTATTGCTCGAAACGCTTGCGATAAGATAAAGTAAAACCTTAACATATCGCATTACATCAAAGACGGCGACATTATTTTTGAGGACTAATAATATGGATTTTACAACCAAAGAATTATTAAAACGCTATGCGAAATTGGCAATCGGACAACCGTTTGCGCCGATTTTGTTGAATATATTGGTAACATCGGTTTGCGATATGCGCTGCACGCATTGTTTTTTCACTGATGAACTTGATGACCGTCCGCGTAAAAAGCTGCAAATGAAAACCGAAGAAATCGAAAAAATATCGGAAACGCTCGGCGGAAATCTCGGCGTTCTGATTCTCGCGGGCGGCGAACCGTTCACGCGCAAGGATTTGCCGGAAATCTGCAACTCTTTTTATCGAAATAACAAACTCGACTCGGTTTATATAATGTCGAACGGACAAATTCATCCGCGAATTTTCCCCGATGTAACGCGCATTTTACAGGAAAATCCTAATTTGAATGTCACGATTGCTTTGGGAATTGACGGAATGAAAGATGCACACGAAAAGATTCGGCGCAAAGAGGGAAGCTGGGACAAAGCGATTCACACAGCGCGAACCTTAAAGGAAATGAAAAAGGAATTTCCGAATCTCGACGTGCAAACCTGCACCTGCGTAATGCGCTCGAACGAAGACACGATTTTCGAGTGGTATGATTTTCTGAAACACGATTTGAAGCCGGACAAAGTTAATATCAATTATATTCGCCCGCCGTCAGCTGACCCGACGGAACTTAATTTCGACCACAATCGTTATGCAGAGTTGTCGCAAATGATTTTGGACGATACTAAAAACGCCGCGATAAAGAATAATTACGGCGGCGATGCCGGATTTTTCAAAGCGGCGATTGACCTTTATATGCATGATTTGATTGCCAAAACCAAAGAGACGGGTGAGCCGCAAATGACTTGTTATGCGGGAACGGCGGGCGCGGTGATTTTCGACGAAGGAACGATTTCGTCCTGCGAAAATCTCGAAGCTACCGGAAACCTGCGCGATTATGATTGGAATTTTCAAGGCGCGTGGAATTCGCCGCAAATGAAAGCGCGTCGTCAAAAAGCCAAATCGGGCTGTTTCTGCACGCACGAATCGAATTCTTATTACCCGAGTTTGCCATTTAATCCGAAGCATTTGATTCAGATTAAAAAACTCGAACGCCAGATGAAGAAGGCAAGTAAGGAAATGGAAAAACATCTGCCGCAAGCCGAAGGACTTGCCGTAAAAATATAATTCTTTAACCGAGAGCAGTAAGATTGGATTTACACTTACTGCTCATTTTATTAATGCCTCAAAACACACCGAAAATTTTAATTATTTCTTCAGATACCGGCGGCGGACACCGTTCGGCGGCGCAGGCGATTCTTGAAGGCGCAAATCGATTTTGGAAAGGCAAATCGGTTGCCGTGCGTGTCGTTAAAGCGGTCGAGGAATCGCATCACGTTACCGGAAAATTGGTCGGCGTTTATAATTGGATTTTGCGAAACAAGCAGCACTGGATGAAGTATGTTTATTGGGCGATGAATCGTTTTCGTCCCGAAACGCGCGAGTTTTTTCACCGGCGATGTATTGGATTCTGCACGGAGATTTTTGAAAAATGGTGTCCGCACGTTGTCGTCAGCGTCCATCCTTTAACACAGCATATTTTTGCCAGAATCCTAAAAGAGCTTAAATTATCAAATCAAATTCCACTCGTAACGGTCGTTACCGACCCGTGTTACGGTTTTTGGAAAGGTTGGGCGTGCAATGACGTTTCGCTTTATCTGGTAGCAAACGACGAATCGCGCCGGCAGTTGATTGATTACGGCATTAGTCCGGAGAAAATTAAAATTTCGGGAATGCCGATTGACCCGAAATTTCACGAAGTCAGCGAAAAAGACGCGCAGAAAGCCCGTCAAGCGTTTGGTTTAGACGCGGAAAAATTCACGGTTTTTGTCAACGCCGGTTGGATCGGCGGCGGCAATATCCCGCAAATTTTCCGCGAACTGGTGCGCGGCGAATTAGATGTTCAGGCAATATTTCTGGCGGGCAAAAATGAAGAACTTAAAAAGGAAGCCGAAGAACTTGCGAAAACGGCGAAGTTTCCCGTTAAAGTCATCGGTTATTCTGACGATATTGAAAAATTGATGCAGTCGGCAAATGTGATGATTAGCAAGCTCGGCGGTTTAACGACGTTTGAAGCGCTGGCTTGCCGTCTTCCGATAATTGCCGATGCAACCACGCCGCCAATGCCGCAGGAAGCCGGAACGGTGAATATGATTGCCAGACACGGCGCGGGAATTTTGCTGAAAAAGGTAACTGATATTATACCAACGATTCAAAGTTTGCTGAACAATTCAAAAAAATATGCGGATATGAAAGCGGCGACGCTTGATTTGGCAATACCCAATTCGACTGAAATGATTGTCAGGGAAATTGCCGCGCTTTTGCCTTCTAATACTCAAGCCGACAAAAAGCCTTTGCCGGTAACTGTCTAAAACTCGTTTCTCAATAAAATTTGCAAATAACTGCTGCATAATGGGAAATTAGCGGGTAGATTTTTTACATACAATTCAGCAAAAAACTAATAACAATTCAAAACCTCTATTTTGCCTTTTCTCATCGGATTGCCTTAAACTCTTAAAAGTCTTTTGGAGAAAATAATTTTGTGAATCTTTTATTGGAAGGAAAACGCGCCTTTGTTTCGGGCGGAACACGCGGAATCGGCGCGGCACTTTGCGAAGTTTTTGCACGCGAAGGCGCGGATGTCGCTTTTAATTACCATTCGCGTGACGATTTAGCCGAAGAAACAAAAGCAAAAATTGAAGCTCACGGCAGACGCGCTTTGAGCTTCAAAGTTTCCGTTACCGACCGTTTGGGAATAAAAAAACTTGTGCGCGAATTGAAGGAAGCATGGGACGGCATTGATATTTTGGTCAATAACGCCGCCGTCAATAAGCCGGACAATTTCGCAACAACCACCGATAAATCCTGGGACTGGGTGATTGACACCAATGTCAACAGCCTTTTCGCCGTTACCAAACCTTTTTACAAACAAATGATTCGCCAACGCGCCGGTTCGATTCTCAATATCACGAGCATCGGCGCGATTCGTAGCTTGCCAACATCGGTTCATTACGCGACTTCAAAAGCGGCAATGATTGGCTTTACCAAATGTCTTTCGCGCGAAGCATCGAATTTCGGAATAACCGTCAACGCCATCGCCGCCGGAATTTTCGACACCGATTTGGGACATTCGCTGCCCGAACGCCTTTTGCAAATGCACGATTTCTGGGTCGCGCGGCAACGCTTGGGAAGACCCGCCGAACTCGCCGAATTTGCCGCATTTATGGTCAGCCCGCGCAACAGCTTTATGAGCGGCGAAGTCGTGATAGTTGACGGTGGCGCGGTAACTTAAGCAAGTTGTTTTGTCAGAAGCTGTTTGAAAACTCAAAATAAAGGGTTAATTTGACTATCAGCGAGCCAGTTTGGGTAAATTTC
>DATLXD010000048.1:0-8087 GCA_035575965.1 Pyrinomonadaceae bacterium
AAAAAGGCGCAACATAAATCTGAAGCCGAATTACGTGAAACTTTGGAAAATGTTTTGAGGCAATTGGTGAATTTGAAACAAGACTCTCAAGACACCGAATCGTTGGAAAAATCGCTTGAAAAATTAGACGCTTTAATTGACCAAAGCCTTTTGAAAAATTCCGAAACCGGGAAATTAAAAGCTGAAATCGAAAAACAAATTGCTTCGTATCGCAACAAAATGGAAAGTGAAGTCTACCGGCGCACATTTGATTTGATGCTTCTCAAACGTCTGCGCGAGCAAGCGGAAATTCCTCGTCTTAGTTTGTTTTACCTGTAATTTTCAGCTTAAACTCAACTTATTTTGAAACCAGCAAATAACCAAACAATCGAAGTTACAGTCGAGAAAATCGTGCCGAACGGTTTCGGTCTGGCGTTTGCCGAAAACTTGACTGTTTTTGTCGCGCTTGCCGCGAAAGGCGACCGGCTTCTGGTTAAAATAATTCAAGCGAAAGGGAAAACCGCGTTTGCTGAGATTGTCGAAATTCTTGAGCCTTCGCCCGACAGAACCGAGCCGAAGTGTCTATATTTCGGGCGTTGCGGCGGCTGCAATTTTCAGCAGTTAAAATATGAAGCGCAGCTTGAAGCAAAAGTCGCAATCGTTCGAGACTGTTTATCGCGCATCGGAAAAATAAATTACGAACAAGATATTCCAATAATCGCCAGCCCGCGAGATTACGAATATCGCTCACGCGCCCGATGGCATTTGGACACGAGAAAGAAAAAATTCGGTTATTTTCAAAGAAAATCGCACGAAATTATTGACGTCGAAGTTTGTCCGATTCTTACACCCGAACTTGAAAATACTTTGACCGATTTGCGCGAAGAAATTGCTTGGGAAAGTTTTTGGAGCGAGCTTGTTGAAATCGAAGCTGCAAGCTCAGGCGAAGAGATTTCCGTCTATTCAGCAGAAATAATCGAGCCGACCGACGAAATTGCTTTTGAGACGAATGGTGAAAAATACTTTTATGATGCAACGAGTTTTTTTCAAGGCAATCCGTTTTTAATCGAAGAGCTTGTCGAAACCGCATTGAAAGATGCAACGGGCGAAACCGCGCTTGATTTGTATTGCGGTGTCGGGCTTTTTACTTTGCCACTGGCGCGAAATTTTCAAAGCGTTTTGGGCGTTGAAGGTTACGAAAAGGCAATTGATTTTGCCGAAAAAAACATTGCCAACGCGCGGCTTTCAAACGTGAAATTTCACCGCGAAAACGTAGCCGATTGGTTAAAGGAAAATGCAGAAAACCTGAAAAATCTCGATTTCGTTTTGCTTGACCCGCCGCGCGTCGGCACGGAACGCGAAACAATCGAAAACCTTATCAAATTACAGCCGAAACAAATCTCTTACGTTTCCTGCGAGCCTTCGACTTTAGCCAGAGACTTGAAAATAGTGACTGAAAACGGCTATCTAATCGAATCAATCACCGCGCTGGATTTGTTTCCGCAAACGCATCACGTTGAAACAGTTGTTAGATTGCAACTCATTTAAAAAATAAAACTTTTTACGACGCTTTTTCGTTTAAAACATCAGACATTTGAATTATCCGAAATATCTGATTACACTTTTAAATTATGCCAAGTAAAAATTCATCAGCCGCGATTGCCGAAAGATACAGTGTTCGCTGTCGTTATTGCGGACAGAAAAATTCCGTCAAGGAAGATTATAAAAACGGTGATGCCGTTTGTGGACGTTGCCGTCTGCCTTTGTCGAACGCGCCGCACAAAAAGTTTGCCGATTTGAGCAAGCACGAATACGTTCATCCGGCGGACAGCAAAGCACTTGCCGCACTGCGAGCGATTCCGGGAATTGATTCCGCGCTCAAAAAACTTCTGTCCGTTACGGGCGAGTCCGCGATTCGCGTTACGTTTATGGCAAGCGCGGTCAAAGTTACGCCGAAGCAATGTCCAGATTTACACGCCAAACTGCAAATCGCCTGCACGACTTTGGGTGTTGATATGCCGGACTTTTTTATCCAGCAAAATCCGACTGTCAACGCTTTTACGGGCGGCGTTGAAAAACCGATTATCGTTATGCATTCGGGGCTTCTCGAACGCTTGAACGATGAGGAAACTCTCGCTGTTATCGCGCACGAAGTCGGGCATATTCACGCCGAGCATGTTCTTTACTTGACAGCAGCGCAATTGCTTCTGGCGGTTGCCACAATTCCGCTCGCATCGCTGCCGGTGGCGGGAATTATCAAAGAACTTCTGACGGCTTCGATGCGCGGCGCACTGCTGGCGTGGATGCGCCGGGCGGAACTTTCGTGCGACAGAGCCGCACTACTGGTCACGCAAGACCCGCACGTTATCGGGCGAACGATGATGAAACTGGCAGGCGGAACTTTTGCCTACAAAATGGATTATGATGAATTTTTGGGGCAAGCCCGCGAGTTTCAAAAAAACTATGACGAGAAAAAGCTTGATAAATTCTGGGCTGATATTTTGAACGCCGGACTTTCGCATCCGTTTCCGATTTGGCGCGTGTCGGAGATTTTGAAATGGGTTGAAGAAGGCGAATATGAAGAGTTGATGAAAAAATAAATTAAGAATAGCCGCGAAAAGACGCAAATGACACAAAAACTTTACTTTTGTGTCATTTGCGCTTTTTTGCAGCTAAATTATTTATGCTCGTTGTTTTAACTACGACTCCGAACATGGAAGAAGCCGAAACGCTCGCGCGGAAAATTGTTCAAGCGAAACTCGCCGCCTGCGTGCAAATCCTGCCGCAAATGAAATCGTTTTATTTTTGGAAAGGCGCGATACAAAAAGACGCGGAACATCTGCTTTTTATCAAAACTCTCGCGGGGAAATTTGCTGAATTAGAAAAGTTTATCCGGGAAAATCACAGCTACGAAACTCCCGAAATCGTTGCGCTTTCCGCTGAAATGATTTCGGAAAATTATCTGGATTGGATAAAAGATTATATGAAAAGTGAGAAATGAAAACTGAAAAAATATGTTTCTCACTTTTTAATTTCTCATCTCTCATTTCACTTTGCCATTTTCCCCTTCTTCGTAAGTTTTAATTACAAAATTAGCTGCGTCCTTCGGCGAATCGGTCAGGTAAATCAAGCTCAAATCTTCTGCGTTGATGTTTTTTTCATTAAGCATTACCGAAGTCATCCAGGAAACCAACCCGCGCCAATACTGCGAGCCGAAAAGTACGACCGGAAAATTGCGAATTTTTCTGGTTTGAATCAAGGTCAAGGCTTCAAAAACTTCGTCCATCGTACCGAAACCGCCCGGAAAAATAACGTAGGCGTTGCTGTATTTGATAAACATCGTCTTGCGGACAAAGAAGTATTTGAAGGTCAGAGATTTTGTCTGATACGGATTTTGTGTTTGTTCAAACGGCAATTCTATATTGCAGCCGACGGTCATTTTGCCCGCCTCGAACGCGCCGCGGTTTGCCGCTTCCATAATTCCGGGTCCGCCGCCGGTGATAATTTCAAAACCGGCTTCGGCTAATAATCTTCCGGTTTCGCGGGCGGCGATGTAATTTTCGTTGTCTTCGGTCGTCCGCGCCGAGCCGAAAATCGAAACGCCGCGCGTGATGGTTGCTAAGGAATCAAAACCGCCGACAAATTCGCCCAAAATCCGAAAAACACGCCACGAATCCGAACTTTTAAAAACGTCGTCCGGTTCGGGCGAGCGAAGCAGAATTTCGTCTTCGGTCGTTTGCCAGTAAGATTGTTCTTCCAGCTTTTTTGCGTCGGCAACGGTTATCGGCTCGGTTGGCTTAACCGCATTGGGTTTTTTAATTTTATTATTTTTACTGGTTTTAGTTTTGTTTTTAGCTTTACTTATTTTTGCTTTTGTTTCTGCCATTTAAATTTTGGATTTTGGATTATAAATCGTTGGGCGTTCATTATCGGTTATTCGTTGCTCATTTAGCAATTACAACAAACGACCAACGATTTTCGACGAGCCAATCCAAAACCCAAAATCGTCAGATTCCTATAATGTTAAAGCCACAATCGACGTAAATCGTTTCACCCGTAATTGCCGAAGCCAAATCGCTGACGAGAAAAAGTGCGGTGTTGCCGACTTCACGCGCTTCGACGTTGCGACGAAGCGGTGCTTTTTCCGCGATGCGTCCGAGCATCGCGCCCATATTTTTTACGCCGCGAGCCGACAGAGTGTTAATCGGTCCCGCACTAATGGCGTTGACGCGAATGTTTTGCTTGCCTAAATCTTCTGCCAAATAACGCACGCTCGATTCGAGCGCGGATTTTGCCACGCCCATCACGTTGTAATTCTGCACGACTTTTTCCGCGCCGTAATATGTCATCGTCACGATGCTTCCGCCATCTTTCATTAACGGAACTGCGGCAAGCGCAAGCTGCGTGAGCGAAAAAGTGCTTATTTCCAACGCGGTTAAAAACGCTTCGCGCGAAGTCATTACGAATTCACCGTCGAGTGCTTCCTTTGGCGCAAACGCAATCGAATGAATCAAAAAATCGAGTTTGCCGAAAGTCTTTCCGACGGTTGCAAAAGCCGCATCGACTTCCTGTTGATTTGTTACGTCACAAGGCACGACGACTGCGCCGCCTAAATCCTTCGTCAGTTTTTCGACGTTTTCCTTCAATCGTTCACCTTGATATGTAAAAGCGAGTTTTGCGCCTTGCGCGGCGCAGGCTTCGGCGCACGCCCAGGCAATCGAACGCTTGTTTGCCACGCCGAAAATCATTCCTGTTTTGTTTTCTAACAACATAATTCAAAAATCGCCGGGAACAGCGAATTGCAAATTGTATATGGAAAATTTCAGTTTGTTAAGTTAAGCTATTCAACACAAATTAAAACCAGGAGTAAATCAAATGCTTAACTGATTGAAAAGTAAGCGATTAACTGTCTTTGAACCGAATGAAATTAACATTTGAAGAATATCAGCGACAGGCGAGCGAAACAGCTTTGTATCCGAAACGCCTGCAAAACCTCGAATATCCGACGCTCGGACTCGCGGGCGAAGCGGGCGAGGTCGCCAACGTCGTCAAGAAAATCCAGCGCGATTTCGGCGGAAAATTAACCGATGAGATTCGCCTTAAGTTAAAAGACGAACTCGGCGACGTGCTGTGGTATATTTCCGCCTGCGCCGACGAACTCGGTCTGACTTTGGAACAAATCGCGGAGTTTAATGTCAAGAAATTAGCCAAACGTCACAAGAAAATTTAGGATGCTGAAAGTTGGATTGACAGGTTCGATTGCCGTCGGTAAAAGTTTTGTTTGCGAGATTTTCCGTGAACTCGGCGCGTTTGTGCTAGATGCCGACCGGACGGCGCGTGAAGTTGTCGAGCCGAACACGGAAGGATTACAAGCGATTATCGAAAACTTCGGGACGGAAGTTTTGCAGCCGAACGGCGAGCTTGACCGAATAAAATTGGGCGGAGTAGTTTTCGCAGACGAGCGAAAACGGCAACTTTTGAATTCTATTGTGCATCCATTAGTTATCGAAAAACAAAACGAATGGTTGCGAATGCGCGAGCGCGAAAACCCGAACACAATTTACGTTGTTGAGGCGGCTTTAATGATAGAATCGGGCGGTTATAATCGCTTCGACAAAATAATCGTCGTCTGGTGCGAAGCGGCGATACAATTGCAAAGATTGATGTTACGCAACAATCTAAATGCCGAAAATGCCGCCAAACGCATCAATGTGCAAATGCCGCAGGAAGAAAAAAAGCGTTACGCGAATTTTTTGATTGACACTTCGGAAGGTTTTGAAACAACACGCAAACAAACCGAAAAAGTTTTTGAGCAACTGAAATTTGGCGGTCTAATGTAAAGCGGAAAATGGAAAATCTCCAAAAAAATAAAATTACAAATGAACACCAAATTAGTGGTGAGTGGTTGGTGGTCGGGGGTAAATTGAAATCAATTTATACGCTTTGCTTTTCACTTACCATTCGTCATTTACCGTTCAGCAATAATTTGTTTGTGTGTCTATGGTTAATTTCTTCGGTTTTACTTCTCGGTGCGTGCAACCAATTCGAGAAACCGAAACCGCAGCCTTTTTACTCGCAAACCGCGCCGCCTTTGAAACAGGAATTTCGCTGGAGCAACGGCAAAATGCCGAAATCCTTTGACCCCGCACTTGCCGCCGCGCCGCCGGAAACTGATGTTATCCGCGCCGTTTTTGACGGTTTGACCGATACGGACGCGAAAACTTTGCAGACGATTCCCGCCGTCGCCAAAGAATGGAAATCTTCGGACGACGACAAAACCTGGACGTTTTACCTGCGCAGAGACGCGAAATGGTCAAACGGCGAAACGGTCAAAGCGCAGGATTTTGTGCGCTCCTGGAAGCGTTTGGCGGAAATGGTCGATAAGGTTACGCATCACGCATTATTAAATAATATCGTCGGCACGCGAATTTTGAGCAGGGAAATCGCGCCGGAAAAAAACGACGAAAAACTCGACGTTCTTTCAAAAAATCTGCCCGCCGGAAATTTACAGTTGTTTCCCAAAAAAGTTGATTCCAACTCGGCAACAACCTTGCAAAGCAGCGAAATCAAACCTTCCGGATCTGAAAAAAATACTGAGACGCAGGTTAAAACCGAGCAAAAGCCGATAGCGGAAAATAAAACGGAAATCAAATTCGGCGCAGAAGCTATCGACAACTTTACGCTGAAAGTATCCTTGCTTAAATCGGACAAAGATTTCCCCGCGCTGGTCGCGCATCCGATTTTTCGCCCGATTTACGACGACGGCAAGCAGTTTGAAACGGACAAATTAAACGCCGACATTGTTACCAACGGCGCGTTTCGCATCTTCAGCATCGGGCAGGACGGTATCACGCTCGACCGCGCCGAACATTACTGGAACAGAAAAGATGTCGGAATTGAAAGAGTGCGCTTTGTGCCGACGGAAAATGCCGAAAAAGCACTGGAAGCATATCGCGCTGGTGAAATTGATGCGGTAACAAACGCCGATTTTGAACCGCTTGCCCTAAAACTTCTTACACCTTTTGATGATTTTCGCCGTACGGCGCACAGCGCGTTGAATTTCTATGAATTCAATCTGAACAAAAAACCTTTCGACGACCGCCGCGTGCGCGAAGCGTTGGCGATTGCCATCGAGCGCGAGCGTCTGACCGAAGACGATATGGATGGCGCGAGCCTTCCGGCTTTGAGTTTTCTGCCTTTTGATGAAGCGGGTGAAGCGAAATTTTCACAAGATACAAACCACGCCAAAAATCTTCTCGCGGAAGCGGGATTTTCCGGCGGTAAAGATTTTCCGACTGTCAGATTGTTGATAAATCGCAACAACATTCAACAGAGAATCGCCAGAAGCGTGGCTAAAATGTGGAAGCAAAATTTGAATATAGAAACGGAAATTGTCGTCAAAGATTCCGCCGAGCTTGAAGTTGCCGTGCAAACAGGCGATTTCGATATTTTAAGACGCGGCGTGGTGTTGGCGACGACGGATGAAACGGCGAATATGTCGGTGATTTTCAACAGACGGGGAAAAGTGAAAAACGAAGATACCGAGGAAGAGATTATTGACGAAAAGGGCGAAACGGATAAAACATCGGAAAATCCGAACGCCGCTGGCGTTGCTCCCGAACAACCAAAGCAAGCAGAATCGGCACCCGACACAAAAATGCCGGATGAAAATGCGGTATCGGAAAATTCGGAAAAAGCCGGAGAAAGCGAGCCGATTTTGACCGAAAAAGAAGCTGTCAAACAAGTTCACGGAATTCCGCTTTATTTTCCGACATCGTATTCGTTGGTTAAATCCTATATTCAAGGTTTTGAAATTAACACTTTGGACGCGCCTTCGCTCAAAGATGTCAGGATTAACAGCGACTACCAGCCGAAAACGGCAAACGGCGAGCAGTAGAAAACAGATAAGAAACGGGCTGTTTACCTAAATTGAATTTTACTTTCGGCTAATTTTTTCTTGTCTGTAGCTGCAGGAACGTGGTAACTTTATCGCAGTTTCAGATTTATTTAACATCTCTTCCCAAAGTCTATAATTAGACTTTTCCACATTTAGCAGTTCCAAAAAAGGAGTTTCAAGATTATGGCGCGAATCAGTTTAAATCAAACTC
>DATLXD010000049.1:0-2363 GCA_035575965.1 Pyrinomonadaceae bacterium
AGTCGGCTACCGCACGGGCGACCACACCGGTTCGAGCGTTCCGGTCACGGCGGAAGGCACGGGCGCATTGCTCTTTTACGGTTACTACGACCAGACCGACATTTTCTTCAAAATGGCAAAGGTTTTATCAATGAATACGCAGCCGCTCGATGCCGCGCTCAATTTTAAACGAAGCGTTGACGTGCCGTATTTTACGCCCGATTACATTTTGCGTCCGAACGAATCGCAGAGGAACAGCGATTCGCTGCCGCAAAAAGATTCGATTCAGTGGATGAAAAACGCACCGCTCTTTGCTCCACGCTTGATAACCGAAAAAGACCACGCCGCGCACGACGAAGAGCATCAAGTTCCTTAACGAAAAACGATTGTTTTTTTGAGACTGACAATGCAATCCTTTTTCTGCTGCGGCTCAGTTTTGAGCCGCAGCTTTTCCTTTGATAAATCTCCGTCAAATTCGGCAAAACAAAAGCGCATTTTTGTTTGTTCAATTTTTTATCCGGTAAGAATTTTTTGTAAATCTTCGCACCGAAATTTTATGAGGAATTACCAACGACAAATAGTTTTCGTCTTTGTCGCCGCTTGCTTGCTGTCAATCCTTCCTGACGAAGCGTTACCGCAGTGCAAAGTCGAGCCGAACGCAGAAAAGACGGGGAAAATTTTGAAAGAAATAAAAATTGCCAAAAAAGAAAAACCAGACGTAAACGCCGAGTTCGCTTTGACGCTCAAGGTAAGCGTCAAAGGCGCGTCGTGGCAAAAAGCGGATGCCGAAGCCGCCGTTTTAACCGTTTTTGTTGACGGCAAATACAATCAGGACGCGATACTTTTTGCCGGTGAAGATGTTTTTGAATACCGGATGTCGCTCGGTAAATTTGACCTCAACGAGCATAAAATCACGATTGTTTTAAACCAAACGCGGTCTGCGCCGAACGCCCGAAACGTCAGAATTCATTCGGCTTTTGCTTTTGCGAACGAAGATTTTATCGCCGCTGCCAAAGGCGCGAAAAGTTCGATTCCAGATTACATCGCAATCATAAACGCGCCCGTAATTTACCTGCGCCCGGACACGATTGATAAATTTTCCGACATTCCGCTCTTAACTTATTACGAGATTTTTGATGAACCGCAGAACGTCAAACGAATCCGCTACACGACGATTTTCACCAATGAAGACGGCGGCACACAATCCGCCGCGCTGATGGCGCGTTGGGGAAGAATGACCGATATTGAATGGGTTTACGAAATCCGCTTGAACGAAAAAGGCGTGATTTTATCGGCGATTTATCAAGCCGCGAATCACGAAACGAAAACTTTTAACGGAAGGCGCGTTTTCGGAAATCACCCTTTACTTTTTGACGCGACAATCAACAATAATTTCGCCGACACAGGCTGCTCGCCGCTGCGCGTTTCGCCGCTGCTCGTCAAGGCGAATTTGGCTGACGGTTCGCGCGAAACCGTGATGGACGCTTTTCCCTGGACTTATCAAATAATGGCGCGGGAAGCGTTGCGGGAAGGGCGCGTTAATAAGTTAAATTTGGGAGCGAACACGATTGCCGACCCGCGCGACTATCTTTATGCGGAAATTTACAGCGAACCCGAAAACGCCGCAATCAACGTCGAAACCGAAACTTTCGGAGGAGAAAAATTCACTTCCGACGCGGGAAACAAATCTTTGCGAGTCAATCGTCGCGGATTTGCGCGGATTGCTTTGCGCGCGCCCCAAAATCGGGCGGGAATGTTTCCGAAAACAATCAAAATCGGTTGTTACGCGACTGCCGAAAATTCGGCTTCGGACGGCGTGTGCCGAAATGCGCGATTGATAAAACTGATACGGTTAGACCGGAATTATTTGCCGGTTATCAAAAATATCGGCGCGGCATCCCGGAATATAAAGAGCGGAGAGAAAGCGATTTTTTGAATCAAGTCCGGATGTTTTAATCAGTCGAAACATTCTTCCGAAAATCGAAAAATTTAACACAAATTTCACGGGCGGGAAACACGTTGTTAATGCCGACCTGAAATCATAAGTCTTACAGCGAAAAATAAAAACCGACACTAAACAACCGGCGGCGGTTTTTTGGAATTTGCATTTTACGAAAAATAAACCTATGCCGATATTGGAACGCGCGGGCGAGTTTAGTTCTAAAAGAGCAAATTCACTAAGGATATTACTTCGGATTGTTTTCACTTTTTACAGTCAAATAAAAAAGAATTATTTACTTTTACTTTTAACCACAAAAAACAACGAGCATCGTTATTCAAAATAAAATGATTAAAAACAAATTAATAAACGGCTTATTTTTACTGCTTGCGAGCGTAACTTTCAGTTTTGCCCAATCGCAGCTCGGCGCGGGCGCGGTCAGCGG
>DATLXD010000050.1:0-2509 GCA_035575965.1 Pyrinomonadaceae bacterium
TGGTCTTGCGTTTCACGATTCAGATTTCCCTTTTCGTCAAGCCGATAAATACGCGAATCGCCGACGTGACCGATGGTCGCGATATTTCCGTCAAGGTGAAGCGCAACAATTGTGGTTGCCATCGTCGAAAGCTGCGGCAAATCGTGCGACATTTGATAAATCGCTTCGTTGGCGCGTTCAATCGCAATTTTCATCATCTCTTCGGCATCGCCGTTTTCCCGCAAATTTATAAACGCTTCGGCGAGAATCTCCACTGCCATCTGCGAAGCGACATCTCCTGCCTGAGCTCCGCCGACTCCGTCGGCAACGGCAAAAAGACCGCACTCGTTTATCTCCAAATATGAATCTTCATTTTGCGGACGTTTTTCGCTTAATCCTTTGTCGGAAACCGCCGCCGAAACAATTTGAAAATTATTTTCCGTCATCATTTTCTCCACCATTATTAATGAGCGGTGAGTAGAATCAAGGATTCATTGAATCGACAATTGAATAATTGATTTCTTTCCGCTCACTGTCTACTGCTCACTAAACCTAGATTTGCGTCAACCGCGTTGCGATGTGAAAAGGCGAGCAGCATTCCGAGCATTACAAAACTCGTTATCAAACTAAAACCGCCGTGACTGACAAACGGCAGCGTAATTCCCGTCATCGGCAAAGCTCTGGTGATTCCGCCCATATTGACAAGTGCTTGAAATCCGATAAATGCCGTTAGACCCGCCGCGCAAAGTTTGCTGAAAATATCTCTCGCGTCAAGCGCGGTGCGAACTCCCGCAGCGACAAAAGTTATCAGCGCAAAGGTTATCAATAATCCGCCTAAAAGTCCAAGTTCTTCAGCAACTGCGGCGTAGATATAATCGGAATCGGCAACCGGAATCAGCTCGACAAATCCCAAGCCCAAACCGCGCCCCGTCGTGCCGCCTGAAGCCAGACCGAATGTTGCCTGCGCGGGCTGAAAAGCCAAAATGTCAAACCAGGCATCGACGTTAATTGATTTTTGCAAAGTCGGTTCTTCTTCCAAAAGCTGCGGCAAGTCGGGATTTTGCTTTACCAGGTCGGAATAGTATTCATTATAATCCTTTTGCCACCACACAACATCAGGTTCGGGCGGGTTAAAACCGTCGAGCCACAAATGAAAGCGTTGCTGAATCCGGTTGGGCAAAACTTCTTTAACCGGCGCGGCAAGCGTCGGCAGAAGCGGAATCTTTTCCTGCGTTTTGAGCGGCAACGCGCCGACAACTAAAATACTAACCAGCAGCGCAACGCTTCCGATTAAAACGATTCTTTGCGGAAGTCGCCGCACGGCAATCAAATAAAGCGTGGCATAAACCGAACTGAAAACCATCATTTGCCCGAAATCCTTTAAGACAAAAAACGGAACAAATGGTAGAATCGCCATAAACACAAGCGGAATCACATCTTTGGCGCGCGGAACGCCCCAATATGTTCTGGCTAAATTTTTATACAAAACTGATAGAATCGCCGCAAATCCGACAAGAAAGGGAATTTTCGCAGGCTCCCAGGGTGTCATATTTCCGATTGATTTCCCTGCCTGCGAAGTAACTGACGCAACGAGCAAAGGTACAAGTGTCAATAAAACAAGCAAAAAACCGTTTCTCTGCAAAATATCCAAAACGTCGTCGCGCTTCAGCATTATAAAAGCACCGACGCAGCAAACGATGGCAAAAAGCGGAATCAGCGTTCTGCCAGATAGAAAAACGTCCGTTAAATCACCTTCCGCCGGACGAGGCGTTTCCTTCGATAAATCCACGGGCGACGGCGGCACAGCCGGAAGCCCCATCATTTGTTTTTTTTCCGCCGAATAATTTTCCTGTATGTAATGAAGCTGAAGCGTTTTTATTTTCGCTTCTCTGGCTTCGGCTTTATCTTTTCGGGAAGTATATTCCGGGTCGCTAAATAAGCGGTATTGAACAGTCAAACCAATTGAAAAAAGTAAAACCGCCGAAGTATAAAGCGTCCAATTGCCTTGAAATTTGAGGAAGCGCGATAAAAATATGGGCAAAATTGCCAGAATAAAAAGCAGGAAAAGATTTCTTCCAGCCGTCAACGGCGAAGTTTCATAACCGCGTATCAATGCGCCGTAATGAATGGAATAATGCGCAATGCCGGTCAAAACGACAATTAAAAGCAAAATTAAAAAATTAGTGGATGCGCGGTTTTTCATAACTTCTCTTTGATAGGGAAACCTTTAGAATAATAAATCAGCAACAATAAATGATAAATATTCGATTTAATTCATCGTTCCTAATTTATCAATATCTTTACGTGTGTGTTTTCAAATTTATTTTCTTTTCTTTGCTTTTGGCGTTGGTGTCGGAACTTGCGGTTTCGGTTGATACTGCTCGCCCAAAAGCCCTAAATCTCTGGCTTTCAAAATTACTCTGGCGGCAATCGGAGCGGAAACCGCCGCGCCGTAACCACCGCCTTCGACGACAACGGCAATTGCTAATTGCGGACGCTCGAGCGGAGCGATGGAAATATACCAACTGTC
>DATLXD010000051.1:0-7366 GCA_035575965.1 Pyrinomonadaceae bacterium
GCCGATGCCAAGACGGGCGAAACAGTCGATTTTGAGGTTATCGAAGACATTAAAGTCGGCGACATCGTGGTTATTCAACGCGGCGCGACTGCTTTGGCGACGGTTACAAATGCTAAACCGAAAGGAAGAATGGGAAAAGGCGGAAAGCTGGATATAGTTCTGGACAGCGTTCGACTTGTTTCCGGCGAAAAAGCTGCCTTGCGCGCGTCCAAAGAAACTAAAGGCGGCGGCAAAACCGGCGCGATGACCGGCGGAATCATCGCTTCAAGCATTCTTTTCTTCCCGGCTGCGCCCTTTTTTCTTCTGATGAAAGGCAAAGACATCGCAATTCCCAAGGGAACGGAAGTTACCGCTTACGTCAACGGGAGCATTTCTCTCGATGCCAGAAAATTCAATCCGAGATAACAACTGAAGTGGAAAGATTTTTACGGCTTATGCTGATGAAGTGGAATCCGCAACCGCAGGTAACAGACAAAATTTTCGACCAAAAAGCTGTCGTATCCAGACAATGCGACGGCTTTTTAGTCGAAAATTTTAAGTCGAGCGGTTCAATTATCGAGAGAAAAAGTTTTGGATACATTCGCTGAGCGGCAATCCGATTTATGACGACGACAACGACGAAAACGACGCGAAGTAGTTTTTGTGAAACAAAATAAAAAAGCGTTCAGAGGTGATTTTCTGAACGCTTTTTTTTCCTGCCGAAACTTATTGAATTAACGATATGCGCCGCCGGTCGGCGATAGATTATAAGCACGCGCTAAAGCGTTGAGTTCGGCGCGGACGGCTCTCCAATTGTTTTCGGTCGCCCGATTAAGCCTACGGTTTCTCATCGCTACATCAATGTCCGAAGCAATATTCAAGCAATTACGAACTTCCTGGCTGTTTTCCCGCAGCGAATCGTTGCGGTCAAACACGCGCCGCAATTCGTCGGTCGCTCTTTCCAAATCTCTGGCGCGTTCATTTAAGCGATTCTCACGCCGCGTGTTGTTCAAACGGCTATTGTCGAGCGCGTAGTCAAACTGCACGACAAAGCGGTCGACGCGCTCTTCGAGATTTCTGATAATACGGTCAATCTGCGCACGCGACAAACTTGAATTGCCTCGTCCCGGCGTGTTCGGATTATACGCACCGCCGATTTGCGGCAGATTGTAAGTGCGAGCCAACGCATTTAGCTCGCTTCTGACCGCTGCCCAATTACGTTCGCTTGCCGCGTTGAGCCTTCTGTTTCTCATCACCGCATTTATATCTGAAGCGATATTCAAGCATTTGCGGACTTCCTGGCTGTTTTCGCGCCTCGAATCATTGCGGTCGAATTCTCGGCGAAGTTCGTCGGTTGCCGCTTCCAAATCGCGTGCGCGTTGGTTCAAATTGTCTTCGCGTCGCGTGTTATTCAAGCGGCTGTTGTCGAGCGCGTAGTCAAATTGGACAACAAAGCGGTCGACGCGCTCTTCAACGTTTCTGATTAAGCGGTCAACTTGCACTCTATTCAAATTACCGCGTCTGATTTGTGCGTTTGCGCTTTCGCTCAGCGCACAGATTGAGCCGACGATTGCGGCTATGACGACCAAAAATCTTAAACTATAGCTTTTCATTTTTTTCTCTCCTTAAATTTTTGCGGATTGAAGTAGTTTGAAGAGAGAGTAGACATGATGCGCTGATGTTTGTTGGAGCTTCAGGCAAATTTTGCCCGTCTGGATTTTTAGACGCAAAAATTCAGAGAAAAGTTGAATAAATTCTCACCTTTTCCTTTAAGTTATAAAAATAATTTTGAAGTTACGCAGTCGGATTGAAAAGATTGCAGCTTAATTCTTTTTGTTTGATAGCGAACAGTTAATAGTGAAGAGGTAACAGTTACGTTTCCGGGCTATTCACTTTTCCTATTTGCTAACTTTCAGTAAATTTTGTTTCTGCTGCGAAACTCTTATAATTTTGGGTTCTACACTTTAAATTTTTTGACTTTTAATTGCTGAAATAAAAGAATATTGAATGCAACGGCACTTAAATCTTATTTGTTTCAAATTTAACAAATAATTTCCGCCAGCTTCCGCAAATCTTCCGCCGCATTTTCTCCCAAATGCACACGCAAAGCGCGTCGACTTCTATCGAGCAGAACTTGAAAATCGCCGCGTGCCTGCGCCGCTTTGACGATTCCAAAAGTATATTTTTGTCCGGGAACTCGTAAATCTGTCGCGTCGTTCGACGTGACTTGCAAAAACACGCCTTCGTTTGCGCCGCCTTTGTATGCTTGTCCGGTCGAGTGCAGAAATCTCGGACCGAAACCCAAACAGGTTGCAACGCGCTTTTCTTGTAAAACTTGATGACGTATTTCTTGTAGAAGATTTTCGTTTTCCCGGTTCATTTCAATATAAGCCAGAAGCGCGAAATAATCGTTCTCCTTTATTTTGTCGAGATGCGCTTTTAGATAACTTTTTAAAGATTTTTCATTGCCGACCGTTTTGTTTAATTCGGTTAGATTTCGTTCGTCGGCGAAAAGTTTGATTCCGTTTTCTTCGTAAAAAGGTTTTTCGTCCGGGAGTTTTCCCGTCCGTTCATATTCTTCGGTGAGCTTTTTCGCTTCGATTTTGGCAGATTCGACATCCGGCTGGTTGAAAGTGTTGATTTGCATAATCGAACCGGCGACGGCGGTTGCAAATTCCCAGCGGAAAAACTCCTGTCCGAGATTCAGCTTGTCGGCAATTTGAATTCTGACGACTGGTTGACCGGCTTTTTCAAGTTCCGCAATGGCGTCTTCTTGCTCGTCGGAGTCGTCTTTTAATTTTAAATATGCAAAAACTCTGTCGTTGCCGTAATTTTTCGGCGGTTGAATTTTTTCGCGGTCAACGGGAATTATTGAAATGTCGCTTTTGCCCGTGCTTTCGGCAATCAATTGTTCGAGCCACGCGCCGACATCGTAAATTTCCTTTGAAGTGAAAATCGTTAATTTGTCACGCCCCGAAGTTTGGCAAACTCCTAAAATCGTTCCGAGAATCGCACCCGGATTTTCGCTCGGATCGTTGTTTCTACAAGCCTGAACCATTTCCATCGTGCGCGTCAAAAAATCTTCGACATCGATTCTCATCGCCGAAGCAGGCACAAGACCGAAAACCGACAGCGCGGAAAAACGCCCGCCGATTTCTGAGTTGCCGAAAAAGATTTTTCTAAAATTATCCCGCTCGGCGACTTGCTGCATTTTTGAGTTCGGGTCGGTAATCGCAATGAACTGTTTGCCCGCGTTTTCCTTGCCGACAACCTGTGAAACCTTTTGAAAAAAGTATTGTTTAAATGTATTCGGCTCTAAAGTCGAGCCGCTTTTGCTTGCCACGATAAAAAGTGTTTTCGCCAAATCAATTTTTGATTCGAGAGTTTTAATCTGCGCGGGTACGGTCGAATCCAGGATATGAAAGTTTTGTTTGCCGAAAGTGATTGAAAAAACTTCGGGACACAAGCTCGAACCGCCCATTCCGAGTAAAGCTACGTCTGAAAAATCTTCTACATCTTCGGCAAAATCTCGGTATTTTTGCACATCACTCAATTCGGTTTCGGCAATATCAAGCCAGCCGAGCCATTTCGCTTCGTCATCGTTTGTCCAAACGCTCGCGTCTTTTTCCCAAACACGACTGATTTTATTTTCCTTTTGCCAATCGTCAAATTTTGTTTGAACAGCGGTTTCGAGTTTTTCGGGCAATGAATAAGTTAATTGATTCAACATAACTTTAAAAAGTGAAAACTTAGTATTTTTGAGAGAAATTGAAAAAGTTTAAAAATGCAAGACGTAATTTTAGTAATGGTTTTCGGCTAAATCTAAATTTGCCTTATAAAATCGGTAATGATGTTCACATTGTTCAAAAATATATTTGGAAAAATGGTCGTATTCTTCTTATGAATATTCTACCTCTTTCCACAAAAGAGTCATCTGTTTTTAGAATTCCTTCATTTTCTGAATAGTTCTCAAATTCATTTTCAAAAAAATAGCCAATTGCAATTTGAATTGACATTTGCTTTTCCATATATTTTTTCATATTCCTTAATTTTCAATTCTAATTTATTTTTAGCCAATCCAAAAGCATTGCTTCCTGTTTGTGCAAAGCGTGTTCGGGAGTGTTTGTTTTCGACATCGGAAGTTTAAAGAAAATAGAAAGTTGCTCTTGAACGCCGAAACTTTCGCGCCTCTTTGCCAAATCCAAAAGTCTGGCGATTTCGATTCCAAGCGGTGCGGCAAGAATAGAATCTTTGCATAAAAAATTGATTTTTATCTGCATCGCTTGTCCGAGAAAACCGACGACGTCAATGTTGTCCCACGCCTCTTTGTTGTCGCCGCGCGGACGATAATAGCGAATGTCGACGATGTGGTCTTCAACCGCGTAACCCAAAATATCGTCCAAAACCGAGCCTTTGGTTTTGATTTTCGAGGCGAGCGAATCGGCGTTTGATAAAGCTAAACCGTCGCGGTTTCCTAAAATGTTCGTCGAATACCAGCCTTCGACTTTCAGAGCGCGGGTTTTTAAGGCGGGCGCAAGCGCGGTTTTTATCATCGTTTGTCCGGTTTTGCCGTCTTTTCCAGCGAGCGGAACTTTCATCTGTTCGGCAAACTCGATGAGCGCAGGAATGTCTACGGCAACCGACGGCGTGAAATTTCCGTATGGAATCTGTTCTGAAATCGCGGCGTAAGCGTAAAGCATTGCGGGCGAAATTTCCTTTGAGTTTTCGTTCAGAGCTTTTTCAAAATCGGCAATCGAATTAAAAATTTCATTGCCTTCGTCCGCGAGTTTTTCAGTTGAAGCGAGGTTAATGACGACAACTTCTTCGAGATTATTTTCAGCGCGAAAATCCTGCAAATCCTGGCGAACTTTTTCTATTACGCTTCTGTGAGAATTGTCGGAAAATTGATTTTCGCCTTCGATGTTCGCCAAAAATTCCTTGTTGCCAACCGCTCGCCAAGGCTTGATTTTTCGTAATTCCGCTTCGACGGCGATAAATTGTTTATAAGATAAAACGTCGTGTTCCGCCGCCGCGCTCGCCAAATTTTCGCCGTGCAAATCCCAGCCGCCGAAAATTAAATTTTCATAACCGGCTAAATCGGAAATCAAATCTTCGGGCAAGCCTGCAAGCGGCAAACCCGTCATTTCGATTTTGCCTCGTTTCAATAATTCGATTCCGGCAACGATTGTCGTTCCGACCGCGCCGCCAAGTCCGATGATTGCTATGCCAAGTTTTCTGTCGCTCATAAAAACGATAATTTTACAACAAAGTTAACCGAATCCACAGGCGGACACGGAGAAATGGAAACGGAAAATATCAGTTCTTAAATTTTCTGTTTTCCATTTTCCGTTTTTCATTGCTTTACCCGTGTGATAAATTTCAAATTAATTATGAACTTCGATTATTCGCAAAAAACGCGCGAGCTGCAAAAAAGACTGGCGGATTTTATGGGTGAGTACGTTTATCCGAACGAATCTCGTTATCAAGAAGAATTGAACACGGGCGAGCGTTGGCAGCCAATTCGGTTGGTTGAAGAATTGAAATTGAAAGCGAAAAAACGAGATTTGTGGAATTTGTTTTTGCCGGAAGCAAGCGGTTTGACGAATCTCGAATACGCGCCGCTTGCCGAATTGATGGGCAGAGTTCCGTGGTCGCCGGAAGTTTTTAATTGTTCCGCGCCCGACACGGGAAATATTGAAGTTCTGGAAAAATACGGAACTGACGGGCAAAAGGAAAAATGGTTAAAGCCTTTACTCGACGGCGAGATTCGCTCATGTTTTGCGATGACCGAGCCTGACGTTGCTTCATCTGACGCGACAAACATTCGCTCTTCGATAAAAAAAGACGGCGGCGAATATGTTTTGAACGGGCGCAAATGGTGGACTTCCGGCGCGGGCGATACGCGCTGTAAGCTGGCGATTTTTATGGGCAAAACCGATGAATTCGCGCCGAAACATCTTCAGCAGTCAATGATTCTTGTGCCGATGGACGCGGACGGCGTAAAAGTCGAGCGCATTTTGAATGTTTTCGGTTTTGACGACGCGCCGCACGGACACGCCGAAGTCAGCTTTGAAAATGTGCGCGTTCCCGCCGCGAATCTGCTTTTAGGTGAAGGTCGCGGTTTTGAAATCGCGCAGGGAAGATTAGGTCCCGGACGAGTTCACCATTGTATGCGTCTGATTGGAATTGCCGAACGTGCGCTGGAATTGATGTGCGAACGCGCCGAAAATCGTGTTGCATTTGGAAAAAAAGTTTCTGAACAAGGCGTTGTCAGGCAGTGGATTGCCGAAGCGCGTTTGGAAATTGAACAAGCGCGGCTGCTCGTTTTGAAAACCGCTTGGTTGATGGACGAAGTAGGAAATAAGGAAGCCAGACGCGAGATTGCGATGATAAAAGCCGTCGTTCCGCAGATGACTTTGAAAATTGTTGACCGCGCAATCCAAACGCACGGCGGCGGCGGCGTTTGCCAGGATTTTCCGCTCGCTTATTTTTGGATAAACGCCCGAACATTAAGGCTTGCCGACGGTCCCGACGAAGTGCATCTTGAATCTGTTGCGAAATCCGAGTTGAAAAAGTATATTCCAAATTGATGAACCAAATTAACATTCGCCCAGTTACACTTGCCTATGCCGGACAAATCGCGGAAATCTACAATTTTTATATCCTAAATACGCATCATACTTTTGAAACCGAGCCGATATGTGTTGAGGAAATGCAGAAACGCATCGGCGAGATTATCAAAAATTATCCATATTTTGTCGGCGAAGAAAACGGTGAAATTTTGGCTTACGCCCACGCCGAGCCATACAAATCGCGCTGTGCTTATAGAAGCACGGTCGAAGTTTCTGTGTATGTGAAAAACGGAGTAAAAGGGAAAGGTATCGGCACAAAACTTTACGAAAAACTTTTTGAAGAACTCGAACAAACCGATGTCCACGCGATGATCGCTGGAATCGCTTTGCCGAATGACGCGAGCATCAAACTGCACGAAAAATTCGGTTTTGAAAAAGTTGCACATTTTCGGGAAGTCGGTTTTAAGTTTTATAAATGGATTGATGTCGGTTATTGGGAATTGATAAATCAGCAAAAATCGTAGGCAAGACTGAAAAGATATTAGAAAATAAAATTATGAAATCTCACCTGCAAATTTTGAAACAGCTTTTTACAAGTTGAAGTGGATATGTCTTTCTAGCCAGCCAATGGATTTTATTTGCATATGCTATTTATCAAAGAGGTGATTTAAACCCGTATCATCCTTACCACGAGTCGCTCTTGCTCAACGTTTTAGTAATATTAGAGCAGATTTCATATAAATGCTATACATATCCGCAGTGTTTTATCCAATTAACTTTCATTGCTCAATTCTACTCTTGTGTTTCAAATAACT
>DATLXD010000052.1:0-14564 GCA_035575965.1 Pyrinomonadaceae bacterium
ATGGCGAAACTTTTTGCTTCCGAAACTGCCAATAAAGTCTGTGCCAACGCAGTGCAAATTCACGGCGGCAACGGTTTCTCACGCCATTACAACGTCGAAAAACTTTACCGCGATGCAAGAATTACGACGATTTACGAAGGCACGAGCGAGATTCAGCGAATCGTTATTTCACGCGCGATTTTGAAACAATGATTAAAACGATTAAAAGCGCAGGTTTATTTTCTGCGCTACTGTTTGTTTTTTGCGCGAGCAGCATTTATCCGCATCCGGCGTGGGGAATTGTCGTCGACCAGCAAAAACAAGTGTTTTTTTCAGACCTGGAAACCGTTTGGAAAATCGACCGGCAGGGAAATCTTTCAATTTTTCGTGAAGGTGAAAGCGGGCGGCACGTTCACGACCTTTCGATTGACGCGGAAGGTAACATTTACGGTTTGGATAACACTTATAACCCGCAAACTCAAAAATTTCCGCGTTCCATTTGGAAAATGACACCGGGCGGCGAATTTACATCTCTCGTTTCACCGACCGAAAATTTACCGTCCGGAAGAAGTATCTGGCAGGATTCCGGCGGTAATACATATTCGGTCGAGCCTTTTAACAACGAAAAGAAGGAAGCGAGAATAATAAAACATTCGCCCGATGGCACAACGAGCCTTCTCGCAGGCGGAAAATACGGTTATCTCGACGGGCAGAAAGACAAAGCCGAGTTCACCGTAATTACCGATATGGCTTTTGGACGCGACAATGCAATTTATGTAACCAATGACGATAAAATTAGAAAAATAGATAAGTTTGGAACTGTAACTACAATTTACCGCGAAGAATCTCCGAACAAAAACCAGCAAAGTCTCGAACCTTTTTCAAGGCTTTTCGGCTTAACTGTTGACGAGCAAGACAATGTATATGCAGCGGATTTTTACAATAACCGTCTTTTGAAAATAAACCCTGACGGCAAAGTTTCGCCTATTCTCAGCTCAGAAAAGGATTGGTCGCCGACTGGCGTTGCGGCAGATAACAATGAAATTTATGTTTTGGAAGTCAGACCTTATGCTTCAGCGGCACATACCGGAAGTCGTGTCGTAAAAATCGCGTCCAGCGGCAAGCCGACGGTTATCGCGAGTATGGAGGAAGTGGTTAAACCAAAAGATTCATCGAATAATACTAATGAATCTTCGTTACTTCAATCTGATAATACGTCTTCAAGAAACGAACCCTTTTTTCAAAACAACTGGTTGATTATATTGGGTGTTATCGGTGCGGTCGGCGCGGCTTTCGCCGCATTTATAATTCTCGTCAAAAGAAAATAACAAGTTATCATTTAGCCATTTTACAAAATAATTTGAAGACAAATTTGTTTTGACCTTTGAGATTTAAAATAAAAGGCGAAGGAAACACATAAACTTTTCCTTCGCCTTTTTATCACCACTAGTTTTACCGATTAAACGCTCATAATTTCCTGTTCCTTATTTTTGGCGAGTTCGTCAATTTTGCCGGTATGCAGATTGGTTAATTTCTGCACTTCGTCCAGTCCGTAACGTTCGTCGTCTTCGGAAATTTCTTTACTTTTAGACATTGATTTTAAGGTGTCGTTCGCTCGGTGTCGAACGGCGCGAACGGCAACTTTATGTTCTTCGGCGATTTCGTGAGCTTGTTTGGAAAGCTGACGGCGGCGTTCTTCGTTGAGCGGCGGAATCGAGAGACGAATCAATCTGCCGTCGTTTGACGGATTCATACCGAGATTTGCGGAGTTTATCGCCTTTTCGATTGTGCCGATTTGCGTTGCGTCCCACGGTTGAACTGTGAGCATTTGCGCTTCGGGAACATTGACCGAAGCCATCTGGTTAAGCGGAGTCGGCACGCCGTAATAATCAACCATAATGCTGTCGAGCAACCCGACGGTCGCGCGTCCGGTGCGGATATTCGTCAACTTCCGTTTCAAATCCTCAATCACCGCTTCCATTTCCGGTTTTGTTTCTTTTAATAAATTATCTACACTCATAATTCCTCTAAAATTATAAAAAATCAGCTAAAAATTGCCAATAATCAACTCGCAGATTGAACTGCTCCGTCAACCGAAACAATCGTTCCAATCGTCAAATCGCCTTTGACGGCTCGAACGATATTGCCTGATTTCTTCATATTGAAAATCATAATCGGCAAATCGTTGTCCATACAAAGCGAGATTGACGAAGCGTCCATTATCTTTAACTGCTTTTCCAAAACTTCCTGATAAGAAATTTCGTCAAATTTGGTCGCATCCGGGTTGGTCATCGGGTCAGCCGTATAAATTCCGTCAACCTTTGTTCCTTTTAAGATTATATCCGCTTTAATTTCGAGCGCACGAAGCGCAGCAGCTGAATCGGTTGTAAAAAATGGATTGCCCGTTCCGGCTGCAAAAATCACGACGCGCTTTTTCTCCAGATGGCGAATGGCACGACGACGAATAAACGGCTCGGCAAGCTGAGGAATATCAATCGCAGACATTGCGCGTGTATAAACATTGAGTTTTTCCAGCGCGTCCTGCAAAACGACGGCGTTCATCACGGTTGCCAGCATCCCGATATAATCCGCGCTCGACCTGTCCATATTACCCGCGCTTTTCGATACACCGCGAAAAATGTTGCCGCCGCCGACGACAATGGCAATTTCAGTTCCGAGCTTGTGAACGTCTTTTATTTCCTGCGCGACGGCTTCGGCGACTTTCGTGTCGATTCCGTAGTTTTGTTCGCCCATCAAGGCTTCGCCCGAAAGTTTGAGCATAATACGCTTGAACATCGGCTTTTCGGCTTCGGCTGCTTTCATAATTTTAATTTAACTTAAAAAGGCTGTCGGTTGAAAGTGTCGGTAAACAAAAAAGCCCAAATAAATTCGGGCTTTTGACATAAAACTAATTTCCGACCATCGAAGCAACTTCGGCGGCAAAATCATCGCCGCCTTTCTTTTCAATACCTTCGCCCATCTTATAGCGCGTAAAACGTCTGACGGTAATGTTTTCTTTTATCGAAGCGATTTTTTCAGTTACAAGTTCGCCGACCGTTTTGCTTGGGTCTTTGACAAAAGGCTGGTCGACCAGAACATTGTCTTCGTAATATTTGCCGACGCGACCTTCGATAATTTTGTTCAAGACGTCGTCGGGTTTGTTAGCATTTTTCGGATCGTTTTTAAGTTGTTCTCTTAAAATTTCCCGTTCTTTATCGAGAACGTCAGCCTGAACTTGCTCACGGTTGACATATTTCGGGTCAACGGCGGCAATGTGCATTGCCACGTCTTTGACAAGCTGCTGAAACTCTTCGCCGCGAGCCACAAAATCGGTTTCACAGTTGATTTCGACCATCACACCGACTTTTCCGCCCATATGAATATACGAGCCGACGACGCCTTCCGCCGTGACGCGACCTTCTTTTTTACCGGCGGTAGTAATTCCTTTTTTGCGAAGAATTTCGACGGCTTGTTCTTCATTACCGCTCGCCTCGGTCAACGCCGCTTTACATTCCATCATTCCCGCGCCGGTTTTTTCGCGCAGGGATTTTACTAAACTTGCTGTGATTTCTGCCATGATAAACTCTCCGATTTCAATTTTATTATTCCAAAAAAGCGCAGTTCGCTTGAAATTAAACGAATTACCTGCGCTTCAAAAAGTAAATTTAATATCTAGCTTGCTACCGCTTCGTTTGATTCCTTTTGCTTCTGCGCTTTATCAGGCGCATTTTTTGCAGTCGCTTCGGTTACATTTTCAGACGAAGGCTGCCGGATTTGCTCTCTGATTTCCGTCGGTTCTTCAATGCCGAATGCTCCGTCGGCTTGCGCCGCGCCAGCCGCGCTCGTTTCATCTTCGACCGAAACAGGGTGTGTCGCCTCGGCAGTTGCGAAAGTCTGGTCGGCAACTTGGATTTCCGGTTCTAAAGCATTTTCGCTTTCGTCTGTCGTTCCTGCTTCGTCAGTTTCGGCTTGAGTTCCGACACCTTCGGTAGCGATGTTCTTACCTTCCAAAATCGCATCGGCAATCCGCGAAGCAAATAGGCGAATCGCTCGAAGCGCGTCGTCATTGCCGGGAATTACTTGGTCGATTCCTTCGGGCGAGCAGTTTGTGTCAACCACCGCGACGACCGGAATATTTAAGCGATTTGCCTCGGCGACGGCAATATCTTCCTTGCGTACGTCAATGATAAATAGCATATCGGGCAAGCCTTTCATATCCTTGATGCCCGCGAGATTTTTCATCAAACTTTCGTGCTGGCGGTCGAGACCGAGACGTTCTTTCTTGGTCAATAAATCAAAACGTCCGTCCTCGCGCATCGCTTCGATACTTTTCAGTTTATCAATGGATTTCTGGACGGTTTGATGATTTGTCATTAAACCACCGAGCCAACGATTATTAACATAATACTGCCCGCAACGCTCGGCTTCTTCACGAATCGCGTCCTGCGCCTGTCGTTTCGTGCCAACAAACAGAACCTTCATATTCGGCTTTTCCGTCAACGCTTCCTGCACATAGCTTAAAGCATCGCGGAAAAGTTTCTGCGTTTTCTGCAAATCAATAATATAAATGCCGTTGCGCTCACCGAAAATGTATTCCTTCATTTTCGGATTCCAACGGCGAACCTGGTGACCAAAGTGAACTCCTGCTTCGAGAAGTTCTTTCATTGTAACAGTAGCCAAAATTAAAAATCTCCTTACTTTATTGGTTTTTGTACTCGCCGAGGTTTAGTTTTTTAAACCAGTAAAACTCCGGCAATGGTTTTTGAAATGCGGATTGCGGAATTTTATTTCGCAATCCGCATTCCGCATTTGAATTATCGTTTCGAGAATTGGAATCTCGCACGCGCACCTTTTTGACCGTATTTTTTACGTTCCTTCTGGCGCGGGTCGCGCGTAACGAATCCGGCTTTTTTCAAAGCGGGACGTAAATCGGCGTTGTATTCCATCAAAGCGCGTGTGATTCCGTGCCTTACAGCCCCGGCTTGTCCGGCTGTTCCGCCGCCTTTGACATTGACTAAAATGTCGAATTTGCCTGCGGTGTCGGTCAGTCGAAGCGGTTGATGAATAATCATCCGCAAGGCTTCGTTCGGAAAATAATTTTCAAATACGCGGCGATTGACTTTTATCTCGCCGCTGCCGGGACGAAGGTAAACTCGCGCTGTCGAAGTTTTTCTGCGTCCTGTTCCATAATACTGAATGTCTGCCATATCAATTTTTATTCGTTAATTTATGTTGTTTCGATTTCAACTGTTTCAGGTTGTTGAGCGGAATGTCGGTGGTCTCCATCGGCATAAACTTTGAGTTTTTTCGCCATCGCTTTACCGAGTTTCGTTTTCGGAAGCATACCTTTAACCGCCGCTTCAATAATGTGTTCAGGCTTTTGCTTGAACATATCCTTGACGCTTGTTTCACGAAGTCCACCGGGATAGAGCGTGTGATAACGATAAACTTTCTGCTCGTTCTTTGAACCTTTAAAGATGACGTGCCGCGCGTTAATAATCACGACATGGTCGCCCATATCCAAAAACGGCGTATATGCCGGATTGTTCTTGCCCGACAGCATTCGCGCAACTTCCGTCGCCAGCCGCCCGACGGTTTTGCCCGCCGCATCAACCACGAACCATTTGCGGTTTTCTGCCAAACCCTTTCCGCTCGGAAAATAAGTACTCATAATAGCCTGCTCTGTATTGAATTTTCGCCAAAACGCGAACGATAAGAATATCGAAAAAAGATTTTACCGTCAAGTATTAAAAGGCGATTAAAAATTTAACCCGAATTTCGCGCCCGCAAAAATTAGACCGACGATTGTTTTCGCATCTTCTATCTCACTTTTCCGAATCATTTCAAACACTTGCTCAAACGTAAATCTTTTGATTTCAAGAATCTCGTCCGCTTCGAGATTCTGCCCCGTTTCGGTTAGATCAGTTGCCAAGAACACAAACATTTTCTCCGATAAAAAACCGGGTGAGACATAAAACTCCGACAGCTTTTCAAGTTTTCCCGCCGTAACTCCGATTTCTTCTTCGAGTTCGCGCCGTGCGCCTGCTTCAGGATTTTCATTTTTATCTAAAGAGCCTGCAGGAATTTCGTAAAGATATTTTTGTGCGGGGCGACGGTATTGCTTAACTAATGCAACGGTTTTATCCGCAAAGACGGGAACGATAACCGCGCTTCCGTTATGCGTTACGACATCGCGCTCGTATTCGACATCTCCGTCGCGGATTTTGTCCAAAAATACATCAAATACTCTGCCTTTATAAACTTTTTCCGATGAAATAACCTTAGGTGTTGTCATAAAAATTATTGCCGCAAAAATTCACAAAAATGCAAATAAAAATTTTGAGCCTTTTGAGCTTTTTCGCGGCTATTTCTCATTCAAAAAATCTCGGATCTTTTTCATATCCTCCCAAACCTCGCGTTTTTTGCTTGGGTCGCGCAAAAGATACGCCGGATTAAAAGTCGGCATAAAGGTCAAACCGCTCAATTCGTGAAATTCGCCACGCACTTTGGAAATCGGCTGCTTTGTATTTAATAAAGCCTTAGTCGGAGTGTTTCCTAACAGTAAAACGACTTTTGGTTTGACGACGGCGAGTTCGCGCCAGACAAACGGCGTGAAAAATTTGACGAGTTCGGGCGTCAGCTCGTCGCCGGCGGAAATATATTTGACGATGTTGGTCAAATAAGCATTGGCGCGATTCAGCCCGATTGAAGCTAAAATTCGATTTAATAAATCGCCCGTCGGACCTTGAAACGGTTTTTCCGCGTCAGCATCGGGCGGACCCGGCGATTCGCCGACGACGGCAATCGTCGCGTTCGGCTCGCCCTGCGAGAAAACGAAAAAACGAGTTGCCAATTCAGGAATTGATTTGGCTTTGTCAATCATCTCCGCCTTGATTTCATCAAGCGTTTCGTGCGGAGCATTTAGTTCCCAACTGCCGTTGAACAAATCATTTTGCATTTGTTTTCAAAAATCTTGGATTGCAAACACACTTTCAAACCCGAAAGGCTGAAAAGGCACGTCAAAAAACTGTTTCGGAAAATAATTTTCAACGGGAATTTGTTCACCTAAGAATTCAGCGGAAATTTGTTCTTTTGAAATTTGAGCCGTTTTCGTCAACGGTTGATAATCGAAAACGATATTGCTAAACGCTTTGATGCCGACATCAAGGCGGCTGTCGTCAATGAAAAAATCCGGCGTGTGATGCGGCGCGGCATCTTTTTTGTTTTTCCCCTTCGGCATTCCGCCGACATTAAAGAAAAACGCCGGTGCTTTCTGGCGATAATAAGAAAAATCTTCCGCGCCCGTCGTCCATTCGGTTTCATTGACATTTTCTTTGCCGATTGCTTTTTCGAGCGACGGCAGCATTTGTTTGACTAATTCGGGCGTGTTGTAAGTTACCAGAGTTTTCGTATCAATCGAAACTTCGGCGGTTGCGCCCATACTTTCGGCAATTTTCTGCGCGGTGATTTTGATTTTTTCGTGAACGTCTTTTTGCATCGCATCGTCCAAAGTGCGAATCGTTCCCGCCATCGTCATTTCTTCGGGAATGATATTTTCCCGAATGCCGCCGTTGATTTTGCCGATGGTGATAACGACTGGAGCTTTGGTGAGTTCCGATTGGCGCGAAACAATCATTTGCAGACCGTTGATAATCTGGCTCGAAACGGCAATTGGGTCAACGCCCGTCCAAGGGGTCGAGCCGTGCGTCTGCTTTCCTTTAACTTTGATTGTGAACCAATCAGCCGCCGCCATAAACGAGCCGGATTTGTATTTGATTTTGCCGATTTCAGTTTGCGCGTTTATATGAATCCCGAAAATCGCGTCAATTTTTGGATTGTCCATCACGCCTTCTTTAACCATCAAAGCCGCGCCGCCTTCTTCACCGGCAGGCGGACCTTCTTCGGCGGGTTGAAAAATAAAAACCACCGTGCCGCGAACTTTGTCTTTCATTTTCGAGAGAACTTCCGCCGTTCCCAAAAGCATTGCTACGTGCGAATCGTGACCGCAAGCGTGCATCACACCGACTGTCTGCCCGTTGTATTCGGCTTTTTCTTTTGAAGCAAAGGGCAGATTGACCCGTTCGGTAACAGGCAAGCCGTCTATATCGGCGCGAAGTCCGATAGTCGCGCCGGGCTGACCGCCTTTCAAAATTCCGACTACGCCGGTTTTCGCAACTTTCGTACGAACTTCCAAACCGAGCCGCCGCAAATGTTTTTCAATGTATTCGGCGGTTTTAAATTCGCGGTTGCCGAGTTCAGGATATTGGTGCAGATGTCGTCGCCACTCGACAACTTGCGGCAAAATCTTTTCGGTTGCAGAATTGATTTCCGCACTCATATCAACAGCGAAAATGTTAAAGGTCGTTATCGAAAAAATAAATAGAACGGTTAGAATTTTTTTCATTTGATTTACCTCTGCCTGTCGAAGCGCGGACAAGTCGTCCGCGTTCACAATTAAGTTTTATTTAAAAAATCGCGCACTTTCTTCATATCTTCCCAAACCTCGCGCTTCTTGCTTGGATCGCGCAAAAGATACGCCGGATGAAACGTCGGCATCACTTTCACACCGAAATAATCTTGAAACTCGCCGCGAATTTTCGTGATTCCGACTTTTGTGGCAAGTAGATTTTGCGTCGCCGTATTTCCCAAGACGACAATCACTTTTGGGCGCACAACTGCGATTTCCCTGAGCAGAAACGGTCTGCAAGTCGCGGCTTCAATCGGCGTCGGCTGACGATTTTGCGGCGGACGACAGCGATTGACGTTGCCGATAAAAACGTCTTCACGCTTTAGCCCGATTGACTCGATAATTTTATTCAAAAGCTGACCGGCTTTCCCGACAAACGGGCGACCTTCGGCATCTTCGTTTGCGCCCGGTGCTTCGCCGATAAACAACAAATCGGCTTCCCGGTTGCCTTCGCTGTGAACAATTTTCGTGCGGCTTTCGCACAGCGTGCAGCGAATACAATTGCCGATAAAAGCGCGAATATCTTCGAGCGTTTCCGTCGCGTCGGGCAGAGTTTCTTTCATATCGCCGAACAGCGTTTGCGGCGCGTCTTCATTCAAAAGTATTTTCTTTGGCATTTCGTTTTCCTTTGTCAGCTCTTTTGTTTGATTATTTGGAAAAGAATTTCGTTTCGGCAAAGACGGCAGGCGCGAAAGTTTTGTTGATTCCAAAAGGCTTTGTCGCGACGAATTATTATTTTCTGCGTTTGTTATTTTGTGTTTTGGACTTTCAATTTTCGGCAATTCAAAATCCGTCGGAACAAAACGCTCTAATTTTTTCTGCGAAATTTCCGATTTTGAACTTTGAACTTTGAACTTTGAACCGTCAATTTTCGGCAAATCAACCGCAAAATTTTCCGCGCCGAGTTCCTGCAAATATAAAATATGCTCTTTCACGTCGGCTAACAATGTCGAAATTTCGCTCATAAATTTCACCACAGAGCCACAGCGAACACAAAGAAATTTATTTCGTATTCATTCGTGTTTTTTCGCGGCTAAGTCTTTCTCAATTTTACCACTTCGTCCAAAATTTTGTTTGCCATTTCGCGCTTTGACATCAACGAAAGCTCGATTTTTTCATTCGTTCCGTGCCGCAAAATAGTAGCGATATTCGTATCGGTATTAAATCCCGCGCCGTCTTTTGTAATGTCGTTGGCGACAACTAAATCGAGATTTTTCTTTTCCAATTTCGATTGGGCATAATTTACAACATCATTTGTTTCCGCCGCAAAACCGACAACCAATAAGCCGTTGTGCCGATTATGTGAAACACTCGACAAAATATCCGGCGTTTTTTCAAGTTCCAAAGTCAAAAAATCTTGATTAGTCTTTTTTATTTTCGCATCGGAGACGTTTTTCGGACGATAATCAGAGACAGCCGCCGCGCCGACGAAAACGGTTGCGTTCGGCAATTCCCGCATCACGGCTTGAAACATCTCTTCCGCCGAAATCGTTCGAATTACTTTCACATTTTCCGGCGGCTCGACGCTTGTTACGCCAAACACAACCGTTACGTTTGCACCGCGTTTTTGCGCCGCTTCAGCGACGGCAAAACCCATTTTCCCCGACGAATGGTTTGAAATAAACCTTACGGGGTCAATCGCTTCGCGCGTTCCGCCGACGGTAATCAAAAGGCTTTCGCCTTTCAAGTCCAGAGTCTTGAGTACAGAGTCTTGAGTCTTGGTTTCGCTTTGACTTTGGACGTTGGACTTTGGACGTTGGACTAAAAGCCGTAAGGCTTGCGCGACGATATTTTCAACGTCTTCGAGTTTTCCCGTGCCGACGGTTTTGCAAGCCAATTCACCCGAAATAGGTTCGACAAAATAAACTCCGTCTGATTTTAGTTTTTCGATATTTCTCTGTGTCGCCGCGTGTTCCCACATTGTTGTATTCATCGCGGGCGCGAGCAAAACCGGCGCGGTCGAAGCGAGATAAGTTGACGAAAGAAAATCATCGGCGATGCCGTTCGCAAATTTGGCAATGATATTTGCGGTAGCGGGAACGATTAAAAGCAAATCTATGTTTTGCGAAAAATTGATATGTGCAATCGGGTCTGGATTTTCAGGCGCGTAATCGTCAGTCAAAACATAATTTTCGGTCAGAGCGCGAAACGTCAACGGCGAGACGAATTCAGTCGCGTGTTCGGTCATCGCCACGCGCACGTCGCAACCTGATTTTTGCAAAAGCCGCAAAACTTCAATCGCTTTATACGCGGCAATGCCGCCGCAGACACCCAAGCCGACTCGATATTTTTTGCCTTCGGACATAAGAAATTATTCACAGATTAACACAGATAAAGACGGATAAAAACCGATTCGATATTTTACTGCAAAACTCGCCGACGTTTGTGTTAAAATGCCCGAAGTTATAAGAAAATGATTGAACAGCCGAATTTATTTGAAGTCGAATCTTCCGCCAACGAAATCGAGCGGATTTTGCTTTATGCGCTGGGCGAATTTCAATCGCGCGGAAAAATTTTGGCTGACCGTGAACTCGCTCTAGACCGTCTGCGCGGCGCATTCAAACGCGCGGCTGAAAAATTCGGAACGGCGGAATTTTCGGACGAAGAAATCGCCAAAAATTTAGAAAAACTCGACGCTAAAATAATCCGCGTTCCCAATTTTGTCGCCAAACACCCGTTTCGCATAACAATTTATCAATCGCTCGCCAGACGCGCTTTTGAATTTTTCAAAGCGGAAAGTGAAAAGGAGAAAGAGAAATGAAAATTACCAAAACCTTTACCGGCGTTTTTTTGCTGACATTTTTAATCGGGATAATCAGTTTCTATTTATTGATTCTGAAGACCGAGAAAAATGTCGAGCAAGTAGAAATCACTCAAGTTGTTCCGTCAGATTTTCCCGCGCAGAAAATCGAAACTAAAATTGAGCCGGAAATTCTTGAAGAAAATAACGATTGGGAAACCGAAGAGGAGTCAAAATTTAAGACAAAACTTTTGGAAACAGGTGAAGGTTTTCGCGGTGACCAAATAGATGCGAAATCCGGCGAAATCTGGCTTGGACTCTTTAAAGAGCAGGAAAGTTATTCTTTGCGTTCGACAGAAATAAAAATCCGCCGTGTTTACGATGAAATTGTTGATGAAGATGAAACAAAGAAAACCGGAAAAAGTGTCGGTGTCGAAGGCAAACTCAAGCCGATTTTTCTTTTGAAAAATGCAAATAAACTTCGGGAAGTAAAAATCACGACGCTTTTTCAAGGGCTGACAATGGACGAAATTTCAGAAGCCGAAGAATCGGAACTTGTTTCCAACGAAATACTTACCACATTAATTAAAGATTTTGTCCAGAAATATAAAATTGGCGGAAAAGAATACGAACTTAAAGTTATCGAAGCAAAAAATAAAAACAATGAAAAGATTTTTGCTCTGATATTAGAAAGCGAGGGTATTAGACAAGTTTTGCATACAAGCGCAGAATCCAATTTAGGCACATTATATTGGGTTGGTGATTTAGACCGTGACAGTCAACCGGATTTTTATTTTAGCTTATACATTCAAGAGAATACCGAATATAAAAACTTGTTTCTTTCTTCTGAAGCCGAAAGAGGTAAATTAGTGAAAAAAGTCGCAGTTTTCTCAACATCAGGGTGCTAATGGAAAAACAAACTGCAAACTTCACCGAATTATGGCAATACGTCGAAAAACACAAACCGCAAATCGAAAATTCTCTGCGTGAACATCTGCCGCTTGCGCCTGCAAATATCGAAACGAAATTTAACGAAGCTGTCGAATATACTTTGTTTTCAGGCGGAAAGCGTCTTCGTCCGGTTTTAACTTTACTCGGCGCGGAGATTGTCGGCGGCAAATCCGAATCAATTGTGCCTGCGGCTTGCGCGGTTGAATTTATTCACACGAGTTCATTGATTTTCGATGATTTGCCGTGTATGGACAACGCAGATGAGCGGCGCGGGAAAACTTCGCTGCACGAAAAATACGGTGAAGGTTTGGCTGTTTTGGCAGCAATCGGTTTTCTAAACGCTTCTTACGGTTTGGTTTTTGTCAATCATAAGGAAATGCCGGAACGAGCGATACGAGCGCACGCGGAAATCGTCGAATGCGTCGGCGCGGCGGGAATGGTCGGCGGGCAATCGGTTGATTTGGCGTTGGCGAAAAGCGCGAACTCAAACGATTTTTCAAAAGAAGATTACACATTTGAATCGGTTAGAAATTTAAAGACTTCGGCTTTAATGCGGCTCGCGCTGCGCGTCGGCGCAGTTTTGGCGGACGCAAATCATCTCGAACTCAAAAATCTTTCGCGCTTTGCAGGACTTCTCGGCGACGCTTATCAATTGAGCGATGATTTGCTCGATTTGGAAGAAGACAGCAAACTTTTTGGGTTGAACAAACCTTTTGCCGTAGATAAAGGACAAGACGCGGCTCGGTTAAAATTAAAATCGATTATCGATGAAGCAAAGCGAGTTTTAATCGAGAATTTTCCGCCGAACGAAGCGCGTAGTTGTTTGATTCAATTGACGGATTATTTGGCAGAAAGGAAGAATTAATCGCCCGAAAAAATGTCTTCAGAAATCGAAAATGCCTACCGATATTGCGAAAGCGTAACGAAAATTCACGCGAAAAGCTTTTATTTCGCTGCTAAATTTCTTCCGAAATCAAAACAAAAACCAATTTACGCGCTCTACGCTTTATGCCGCCACGTTGACGATGAAGTTGACGAGGCGGAAGTTCACAGCGAAGCCGAAGCCTTTGCAGCTGTTGAGCGTTGGAAGCGGAAGCTGGAAGACATTTATAATTACGAATTACAAATTGCGAATTACGAATTAGCGAAGAAGATTTGTGAAGACCAAAGACCAAAAACCAAAGACCAAAACCTTGTTCTGCTTGCTTGGAATGATTTATTAAAAACCTATAAAATTCCGCAAAATCTACCGCTCGAATTGATGACGGGCGTTTTGCAGGACACGCATACGAAACGCTACGAAACTTTCGACGAGCTTTACGTTTATTGCTTTCGCGTGGCTTCGACAGTCGGTTTGATGTCTTCGGAGATTTTCGGTTATTCGGACGAAAAGACTCTTGAATATGCAGAAGCGTTGGGCATTGCGATGCAATTGACGAACATTTTGCGCGATGTCAAAGAAGATGCCGCGATGGACAGGATTTATTTGCCGCAAGAAGATTTGCGAAAGTTCAATGTTTCCAAAGAACAAATTTTTGCCGGTGAAATGAACAAAAATTTTGTCGAATTGATAAATTTTCAAATCAAACGCGCCAGAGATTATTACCGGAAAGCCGAAAAGGGAATCGCTCTTTTGGAAAAAGACACGCGCTTTACAGTTTTGCTGGCTTCAAGGCTTTACTCGAAAATTTTGGGCGAAATCGAAAAGCAAAATTGCAATGTTTTTTCCAAAAGAGCGCACATCAATTTTCGGCAAAAGGTTTTTTCTATTCCGAATATTTGGTATCAAGCCAGAAGTTTATGAGGCGATTCAGCGAGTAGTTTCTTTAAACAAAAATGTGAACCAAGATGTGCCCAAAGTTGTTCATTTTTCGCTATTAGCTGTTCGTTGTATTACAAAGAGTTTTCGCTATTAAACAGTGAATAGCTAATAGTTGATAACGAATAGCTGCGGCTCGAATTATTCTGACTTCTTTCTAAAAATATTATGAACCAGGCATTTCTAAATAATCGAGTAAAAGTAAAAGTTGGCGATATAACGCAGGAAAATGTTGATGCAATCGTCAATGCGGCAAATTCCACTTTGCTTGGCGGCGGCGGCGTGGATGGCGCGATTCATCGTGCGGGCGGCAAAAAGATTTTAGAAGAGTGCAGAGAAATTCGGCACACGAAATACCCGAACGGTTTGCCAACGGGCGAAGCCGTCTTAACTTCGGGCGGAAATTTAACGGTGCGTTTTGTCATTCACACGGTTGGACCAATCTTTGGAAGAAACAACGGTAATGACGCGGAACTGCTGGCGAATTGTTATAAAAATTCTCTCAACTTGGCAATTGAAAACGATTTAAAGACTGTAGCTTTTCCTTCGATTTCGACCGGCGCGTTCGGTTATCCGAAACACGAAGCCGCCGAAGTTTCTTCCGAAGC
>DATLXD010000053.1:0-17548 GCA_035575965.1 Pyrinomonadaceae bacterium
GTAATACTCAAACTCTGCGGTTTTACCACGGTCGTTTGTTCAGACGAATAAATTTCGAAAAGTGTGCCGCGAAGATAACCCGCAGAGAGCCACGCGAATAAACCGGCTAAGAAAACGTGCGAGAGCAGAATTGCCGGATCGATGTTGAAAGTTCGCTCGATGATGCCTTGAAAAACCGCGTCCGCCGCCATAAAAAGTGCCGCGAAAACAAGCAGAATCGGCGCGGCAATCGCCAAACCGCGCAAAACGGCAACCAGATGTTTTGTCCAGCCTTTTTGCGGAACGGTTTTCCATTTTACGTCGAGGAGCAGCAATACAAACGGCGAAAAAACCGTGCTGATAGCCGACCAAACGGCGGCGCAGGAATAATGGAAAATTCCTGCCGAATTTATTTTAATTTTGAGCGCGGGCAAAGTCAGAATTGCTAAAATCGTCAGAATTGACAGCGTGTTCAGAATTTTTAACTCTGTCGAATCACGCCACACAAACATTGCCGCGAAAAAAATCAACGCGCCGTGCAGGGAAATTGTCTGCGCGTTTAGAAATTCACTCCGGCGGCGCAAAGTCAGCATCAACATCGCCGCCGCGAGCGCGCCAATCCACAGAAAAACGTTCAAACCCCAGGGCGCGACGCGCAGCAGAGCATCACCCAAAATGCCCATCAACATTGCCGCTTCCAAAATTACTAAACCTGTTTTTGTTTTCTCGTTCATATTTTTTAGTCCCGAATTTAACACGAAAAATTATATCTTAAAAATCAAGCCGCAAAGCCTACTCTATCCTGTTAAATTTTCTGTCAAATAATCTCAACTTGTCGTTTTACGGTTTGAATTTCAATGTCTGGAAACGAACCGCGCCCGAAAAATACGTGGCTCGCAAATTTTCTTCCGATTCTTCCACGCAAGCAGGCAAAGCCGAGTTCCAAAAGTGTTTGATTGGTAAAAGTTTTGATAATCCGCCGCATCCAAAGGCGCGACACGAAACGCGCTCGAAAAAGCTCGCCCGAATAATTTAATAAAATTTTCGGGTCATCGGTTTTTAATCTCTCCAAAATAACTTTGACCGCCATCGCCGAAAGTCGCAGACACGGGTCAAGTCCGCCCGCCGTCAAAGGCGAAACCGCGCCCGCCGCGTCGCCAATCAGCAAACCGTTTTCGTTGGCGATTTTCTGCAAAACTCCGCCGACGGGAATTCTTCCGCCGCGCGTCTCGGCTAATTCGGCGTTTCGGAAATCAACAAATTTCGGTGCAATCTTTTGGCGAAATTCTTTTAACGCCTCGCGCGGATTAAATTTTTCGGCATAACCGCCAACGCCGATGTGCGTTTCTTCGCCGTCGTTGGTAATCCAAGCCAAATATCCGGGTGCAAGGCGGGAATCCAGAAAACAATGCAGTCGCGGTTCGTCATCAAGCGGAACGCTTTTAAAAACTTCTTCGTAACCGACAATCCATTCCTTGTTTTCATCCAGTTTCAAATCTTTCGCCACGCGCGATTGTGCGCCGTCCGCGCCGACTAAGACTTTTGTTTTCAGCGAATAATCTTTGCCGTTTTTCTCAAGTTTGACGATTGTTTCTGCGATGCGATTAGACCGCCCGCTCACGCAGACGGTTCTGACTTGCGCCGAAATGTATCGAGTTCCGCTTGCAAACTCAACGCCGTTTTGCACGCAATCCTGCAAAAAACTTTCATAAAGTTTGCCCATTTTCCCGACGCGAAATTCATCTTTCTCGCTTTCCAGATTTATTGCTTTTAACTTTGGCGAATAAAGCGTTACGTTTCGCACGGGTTTGCCCAGAGTCGCGGGCGGAAAATCAAAATCTTCGAGCGTTTTCCGCACGAAAATTCCCGTCGTGTGAATACCTCTCGTCAAATCCGTTTTGCGGTCAACGAGCAAAATTTTTGCACCTTGCCGTGAAAGCAGCCTGGCGCATTGGAGTCCGGCAAGACCCGAACCGATTATTACCACGTCGAAATTTCTCATAAATGTTTCCAACGATTACTAATTCAAGCCCGTTTGGGTTGGAGATTATTCAAGATTAAAACGCACGCGCTTGTGCAAAATGCTGTCTTCGTCGCCGATTAAAACCGATTCGATAACTTTGTCAATTCCGATGCCTTCGGCAACGTCGAGTCGCGGATTTTTTATGTCAGCCGGTAAATCGAAAACGACTTCGCCCTCAAAACTTCCGCCCGACGGAACTTTCCTTTCAAAGGGATTGCCCGAAACGGTTGAATCTTCAATCGGTTGAAATATCCTGCGTTGTTCGTCGACAACTTCAAATTGCGGGTTGTGCAAACCGAGTGCGGCGCGTCTTGCATCGCTGAAAATTTTTATCTTCACGATATAGAAAACGCCTTGCGCCGTTTCGTTGTCGATTTGTTTCGCAGTTCGCACATCCGAAACGCTCGCGTGCAGATGACAATCGAGATAAAATCCGCAAAACACTTTCGGTTCGTTCAATCCAAGTGTTTTTTCCCGACTCGCCAGCGAAACACCCAACAACGTCGTCGTATAAAACACCAGCCAAACCGCAGTCGCACCCAGAACGAATTTCGACAGCCAAACTTGTTTTGTCCAAATAGCAATAATCAACAAAATAATTGATAAACCCAATCCGCCAATTGTCACTAACATTAAAAGCACGCCCATACCTTTCTCCTTTATATTCCTTGAATTCTGTTACCGACTCTTTATTTGACCGATAACCGCGAGCATCGAAAGCGCAACAAACAAACATAATAAAATGTTCAAACTCCAATCGAATTGTTTTTCGGCAGGTGTCTTGAGCAAATCTGCTGAACGAGTTTGATAAAATCGAAAAACGCCGAACCACATCGGAAGAAAAGGAGCGACGAGAGAAAACTGTATCGCCCAATAGAAATTTTTTATTTTCAGCAAAGTCATAATCGTTTCTTCGTATTCTTTAAATTGCCTTCATCGTCTTTATCAACGCTTCCATATGATTCAAATATCTTCCGAGTGCGGATTTTCCTGCCTGTGTGATTTTGTATTCGGTCAAGGGAACGCGACCGTTAAATGACTTTAGACATTCGAGATAACCTGCATCTTCGAGTTTCCGAGCGTGAACGCTGATGTTGCCGTCGGTTGTATTCAAGAGGTTTTTCAGTTCCGTAAAACTCAGGCTTTTGTTTGCCGCAAGCGCACTGATTATGCCGAGACGCATTCGCTCGTGAATAACTTTGTCGAGTTCGCTGGAAACCGTTTCCGCCGCTTTTTCGATTTGTGACACTTGCGGTTTTGTCGTCTCTTTTACCTGATTTTTTCTCGCTATTGCTAAATTCTTTTTTGCCATGATAATTGAATTTCTAACCGCCGAATCTTCGCGCAATAATAGTTCCGAAGATAATATGTAAAATGCCGAAACCCAAAGCCATCAGCCAGTTGCCATAACTTGCGGGAAGCATAAAGGCAATAGTTCCGAGCGCGATAAAACACCAACCCATTATTGGAACTGCTTTGACCGAAAAACTTCCGCCCGTTACAACCGCCGCGCCGTAAAGCAGCAGCCAGACGGGAATCATCGTTTCAAAATGTCCGACGCGCCAGAGTCCGAAGGTTATGACAATTCCGCAAATCAAAGGCGGCAAAAAACTCATCGCAAATTTTTTCGCGGGCGCGGAATTGAGCGGCATTTTGGCGATTTTCGATTTCTGCCACGTCGCAAACAAACCGACGGCAAAAGCCAAAACCGCTTCTATTAACCAAACCGCCAACCAATCTTTAACAAGCGGCTGACCGCCTGCGATAAACGCCGCCGCGATTGCCGTCAAGCCCATAAATACGCCGCCGTAACCCGGAACCGCCGTAAAATGCGTCGAGCGTTCCATCGTTTCGCGGATAAACTGCAGATTGTCTATCGCGCGTCCCGAAAGACTCGGCAATTCATCCGGCACCGCTTTTTGTTTGGAAATCGTTTGAATCTTCGCCATATAAATGTGAAACTTACATTAAGTTGTTTTAATTGTCAAGAACTTTACAACGCAAAGTAAAAATGCAATTTAAATGAATGTTTTTATAAATTATGAATTTTTAATAGTGTCCTAATTTTGGTTACTGTGAACTAACTGTTAGCCTCAAAAACTGATTCTTTTTGAGACTGTTACTTCAAAAGGTTATTCGGTCTGTGCGTTTCGGTTGATATGGAACTAACAATTTGTAACTTAAAAGGTTTTAGAAATCTGAAATCAAAGAAAAAACAATTATAAAGAACTCTTTTTTATTTATGGCGTGTGTTTTTCAAGACTTGCAGCAACTGATGCTTTCTTCATTACTTTGACAGGTTTATCGAATCTGCCAAAAAAACGGGCGAAGAATTTTTACCTGAAAAGTTGAAAAGTTGCGGACGGTGCTGGCAAAACACCCTTTTAGCGAAAAGTGAACAATGAAAAGTTTTTCACTAAGAATTCTTTCACTTTTCGTTGCTCATTTTTCACTGTTTTACGCTGTAATAATCACGGCTTTCGTGCCGGACAGTTCTGAAAAATCCTTCGTGAAAATCGTATCGACGCGCCGGATATGACCGATTGTTTCGATTACTTCCTGAGTTGAAATGAATCCGTCTTCGACGTGCGCGATTGCCCAGACGGGAATATGCGAGGCGGTCTGCAAAATTTCTTCCAGGTAGCGCAGGTATTGATATTTAGTTTCGACCAAAGCTCCGAGTTTGCCGGTCTGCGCCGTTTCCAAATCGCTCCAAAAATCATCGCCGCAACGCAGCCATTCTTCACGCCAAGCCGTCCAGCCTAAATAATTTCTCAGACTTTGACGGTGCGCTGGCGGAAGCCGCAGAAACATCAAATCGGTTTGACGATTTTCGGCGATAAATTCATTAGCGGTTCTGTTTTGACAAGCATTGTTTCGATTGTTGTCGACCGGTTCGGGCAGAACGCTCCAGAGACGTTTGAAAACCGTCGAAAGCGGCTGGCGAAGTTCCCGTGTTTCGTCCGTAAAAGACAAAACGTAATCGCCGACGCTCATTCCGACGCTCAAAGCAATGGCGTGCGCGATTGGGGACGCCATTTTTTCGATGTTGTTTCGCACATTATCGAACCACCAGGCGTCGGTTTCGTTAAACCAATTCTTGAGCGATTCGTTTTGCAGACGATAACGCGGAACATAGGCGTCTTCCAAAACGAGATTCACGTCTTCGTCAGATAATTTTTCAGTGTTGTTTTGAATGGCGGCAATTGCTTTTATCCAGGCGGATTGCGTCAAATCATTTGCCGAGACACGCGCATTCCAACGCTTCAAATATGCGCCGAGATGCGGTTCACCCGTAAAAGGCAAAACCGCTGAAGCGAATTTCAGACGACGCAAAACGTTGAGTTCAAAAGCTAACCAACTTTTTGGCGCGGCAGCCGATTTGTTAAGCATAAATAATCAGTGCTAAATGCTGAGTGCCGAGTGCTAAGTGCTAAGTGTAAATTTTATTAACATTGAAATTCAGACATAACACCGAAATTTACTTATCACTTGTTTCTCATTACTCAGGACTCAAGATTTAGCACTTTCGTAATAGGAATCAAATTTCTCCGCATCTTCCAGCGATAAAAACGCCTTGACGACCTTCGGGTCGAATTTGATGCCCGCCCACTCGGTCAAATATTTCTTGGCTTCAGAGGTGGAAAGCGGTGCGCGGTAGGGGCGGCTGTCGGTCAGAGCCGCGTAAGCGTCGGAAACACGCAGAATTCTGGCGGCAAGCGGGATTTGCTCACGCTCCAGCGCGTCCGGGTAACCTGTGCCGTTCCACCATTCGTGATGCCAGCGAACCAGCAATTGAACGGCGCGATTAAACCCGCGTTTTGCCGCTTCCTGTTCGCCGATAACCGTGTGTCGCTGCATATCGACGCTCTCGTCCGGGCGCAACATCCGGTTAACTTTGATGTATTCGCGCTTCATCATCATTTCGCCGATGTCGTGAATAAGCGCGGCTTGTCGAAGCGAATAAAGGTCGTGCGATGCGAAATAAAACCGCTCTGCCAAAACATTTGCAATCGCGGCAATGCGCGTCGCGTGCGCGTGCGGATAGACTTCAAATTCATCGGTCGCGCGTGCGATTCTCAGTATTTGCTCGTCCGTGTTCGATTCTTTCGCAAAGAGGTTTAGCATAATCCAACTCAGTTTAACTATTTTTTTTACAAAGTGTCGAGCAGGATTTTCGCTTCTTTGTTGGCGGAAAAATCGCCGGCAATCTGTTCAACTCGCCTTCGGCGCTGGATAGCGTCTAAATGATTGAGCGGTTCGCCGACCGTCTTTATAACAACAAATTAGCCGCGTAAAAGTTAAGCGAAATTTGTCATCCGTTTTTATGATAAAAATTACCGCCGTCCAAAGCTAGAATGCCCAGTGACCTTGTATGAATTCGCCGACAAAGAACGCCAGAAGTAAAAGTGACCAAACGGTAATCACACTGTGCCAGAAACGTCGCTCGGCAAGTTGGGCAAAGAGAATGAAAATTGGGAACATAACTATTGTATAGCGCGGGACGCTGATAATAAAACCGACGCTGGTAATCAGCACCCAGTTGCCCGCCATCCACACGGTGTATGACGGACGAAGCAAAAACGCGGAAGCGATGGTGCAGACAGCACCCAGCATGATAAAGACAAACTCCTGCACGCCGACCATCTGCGCGTGTGGAGGTTCTGGACTCCACATTACGTTATACACGTCTTCGATGCCGTTCCACGGCATACTAAAAGATTTTTGGAAATTTTCTCTGCCGACGGTTATAAAAGCGAGCGCGTCGCCGGTGATATATTCGTTGAGCAGCAGGTAAATACCGAAGCCAAAAGGAACAATCATAATCCATAACCATTGCGGCTGCAGGCGGCGCGACGCTCGATACTGCAAAAGCATCTCCACTAACAGAGCCGGAATGATGACCAAACCATTGAGGCGCGTCAGGCATACCAACGCTCCGAGAATTGCGGCGAGCAACCATCGTTCCTGACGCGCGGCGAGAAAACAACCGAGCGTCAGAGCGATAAATAAACTTTCGTTGTAATTTATGTGCAGAAAGTGACTAGTCGGGAAAATCAACAAAAACCACACTGCATTCCGCGCAATCGAGTCCGAATAATCAGCCCGAACCAATCTGTGCAGCAATAATCCGGCGGCAATCGTCGCTAAACCCGAAACGATAAATGCACTGACCAAAGAATCTTGAAAGATAAAAGTAAAAAGCCGCACCAGCCACGGATAGAAAGGAAAACTCACGATGTCAGCCTTATCGCTTCCAACGCCGCTATAACCTATATCGGCGAGGCGAATATGCCGGAGCGAATCCCAGCGATTCCATATATCGAGCCATCCGTACCATTTCTCAATCGGCTTAGTCGTCAGCACCTGATAAATCTGCACGGCAAATACAAAGAGCAATGCCTTGATTGCTAGAATCGTTGCAACCAATAACCAATCGAGTCGTTGCTGCAACCGATGGACAGTCATTACAATTTGGTTGGTCGTCCGCGTATTGTTACGGTCATCGCGCACACTTTCATTTTGCGCGATTTGTTTTTCGGACGGATTGTCGGCTTCGGCTGATTGTATGGCTGAAGCCGGAACTTGCGGATTTTTCATATATAGCTTCTATCGGTTTTTTGGATGAATGAAAACGGTATGAGCGGTAAAACTCCAAAACGGATACGGTTGTGGAATTTATTTGGGCTGAACAATTACACTGAAATTTAAATATTACTTTTCAGTTTTAGACGATTTGTTTGAATTTCACAACCGTATTTTTTCTTTAACTGATGTTATAAAAATCTTACGGACAACAAATTATGATTATTCAACCACAAAGAAATATGTTAAAAGATTAATAACGACTACATTTCCCCCTTCCTGAAGCCTAAATAAAAAAGGAAAAACTATTTAATGAAACGGTTTTATTTTGTTTTAGTCAGTTTAATTATAGTTACGGTTTGGTTTGCGGCGAGCTTTAAAGCAACCGCGCGGAGCGAGTCGAATCAATCGGGTAATGCTTCCGTAGTATCGCCAAATATCGTTATTAGCCAATTCCAAGTTGCCGGCGGCAGCGCGAATGACGAATTCATCGAACTGCATAATATCAGTTCAAACATCGTCGACCTCAACGGGTTTCGACTGGTTTATCGTTCGGCTGCCGGAACAAACGACGTGGCGTTTGTTAATTGGACTTCAAGCACGATAATTCCGCCGGGCGGTTATTACCTTATTGCTTCGACTGCCTATGATGATTCGGTTATGCCGAACATTACATATAATCCGTCAACCTGCCAATGTTCGATGTCAGCGACGGGCGGCGGACTCGCCATTCGCAACGGTGCTTTAAACGCGGGAATAATTTTCGATTCGGTCGGTTACGGAACGGCGACCAACGCTTTTATCGAAGCAGCGGTAACTGCCGCGCCGCCCGCGAGTGCAAGTCAATCTCGCTTGAACAACGGCTGTCAGGATACGGACAATAATGCAAACGACTTTTCGACCGTAAATCCTTCCGCGCCGCGCAATGCCGCAAGTTCGGCAAACGCTTGCGGCGGCGGCACAACGACAATTCTCGCGGGCGGCGGAGCAAATCCGGGAACTGTTTCGCCCGGCGGTGTAACGATTTTAACCGTCTCGGTTTTTCCCGCCGCGAATCCGGTCAGCACAGGAATTTCGGTCATCGGAAATTTAACCAGTATTGGCGGCGCGGCAAATCAAAAGTTTTTTGACGACGGAACAAACGGCGACGTGACGGCAAACGACAATGTTTTTTCGTTTCAAACAATGATTCCAAACGACATAACCGGCGGAATTAAAAATGTAACGGCGGTTGCTTCCGATGCCCAGTCGCGCACGGCAAATGTTTCAATCAACATCACCGTCAACGCTCCGTATCCCGGTGAAGAGCCTCTGCTTTTGGGAAATCCGACCAATGCGACAACCGATATTGCCAATGAAAACAATTATTTGATGATAAAACCGCAGTATTCGCTTTCCTATAATCGCAGTAAAGCCGAAGCAAATTGGGTGGCGTGGCGTCTCGACGCAAGTTGGCTCGGAAGCACGCCTCGCCAGGACGATTTTCGTCCCGACCCGCAGCTTCCTGCCGATTGGTATCACGTTTTGCCGGAAGATTATTCGGGTTCGGGCTATGACCGCGGACATATGACGCCTTCAGGCGATAGAACGCGCTCGATTCCTGATAATTCGGCGACGTTTTTGATGACCAACATTCTTCCGCAAATCGCTGCCAACAACCAGGGAGCTTGGGAAGAGTTTGAAACTTATTGCCGCACGCTCGCGCAAGCCGGAAACGAGCTTTACATTGTTTCGGGCGGAGCGGGAGTTGCCGGAACGATTGCGGGCGGAAAAATAGTCGTGCCGCAGGTTACCTGGAAAGTCGTGCTGGTTTTGCCGAACGGCGACAACGATTTGCAGAGAATAAACCGCGCGACGCGCACCATTGGAATCATTGTGCCGAATCAACCGCCGCTCGATATAAACGCTCCGTGGCGCAATTTCAGAGTTTCAGTTAATGTGGTCGAAACTTTGACGGGCTACAACTTTTTCTCGAACATTCCGAAAAACACGCAGGAATTAATTGAACGTAAAAAGGACAGGCAGTGATGATTAGAAAAGAGAAATCAGAAATCAGAAGCAGGAATCAAAAATTAAGAATCGAGAAGACGAAAAACAGAAGTCAAACGAGAATATTTAGCCGCGCGTCTGTATTTGGATACATTCGTTTCGCCGCTCTTTTACTGCTTGCTGCTTACTGCTTGCCGCTGACAGTTTCGGCGCAGAAAGACCGCGCAATTGGCGAGGTGCAGGGCGAAAAAAATGTTTCGCCGTTTGACGGGCAAACGGCGCGGCTGACCGGAATCGTTACGGCGCGAATCAGAAGCGGATTTTTTTTGCAATCGGCGGACGATAAAACTGATAATAATCCGGCAACGAGCGAAGGGATTTTCGTTTTTACGAAAAGTGAGCCGGGCGGCGAAGCGACCGTCGGAAATTTAATTTCGGTTACGGGAACAATTACCGAATTTCGTCCGAAAGCCGAGCCTGCCAGTCTTCCGATAACCGAGCTTTCGATGATGAAGGACAGAGACACGATTAAAGTCGTCTCGAAAGGCAACACTTTACCGAAACCGATAACTTTAATGACGGCGGATTTTGCCGCAAATAAAATTGACCAGCTCGAAAAATACGAAGGGGTGCGCGTCTTTGTCGAAACGTTGACGGCGGTTGCGCCGACCAAAGGCAGAGTTGACGATAAAACCGGAACATCCGTTTCCGACGGAGTTTTTTATGGCGTTTTGAAGGGAATTTCGCGCCCGTTCCGCGAACCCGGAATGGATATTTACGACATCGGTTTTGCTTCGGATAAAGAAAAAGACAGAATAAAAAAAGACTCTCCGAAAACGCCGATTTTTGATTCCAATCCCGAAACACTGCGCATTGACAGCGACGAACAACTCGGAGCGCAGGCGATAAACGTAACGTCAAAAGCGGAAATCAAAAACCTCGCCGGAGTTCTACATTACGGTTATCAAAAATACACAATTTTGCCCGATGCGGACGGCAAACCGATTGTTTCTAATTTAATAAGGTCGCAAACTTTGCCTCAGCCGACCGAACAACAGTTCTCGCTCGCCGGAATGAATCTCGAAAACTTTTTCGACGACGAAGACGACCCAAAAATGAAGGAAGACATCGTTACGAGCGAAGCCTTTCAAAATCGGATGAAGAAAATCTCGATGGCGATACGCGATTATATGCGTTTCCCGGATGTTATCGGCACAATCGAAGTCGAAAATTTAGCCGTTCTCAAAAAACTCGCCGACAAAATCAACGCCGATGCAATTGCCGCCAATCAGACGAATCCGAAATACGAAGCGTATTTGATTGACGGAAACGACGGGCGCGGAATTGATGTCGGCTTTTTGGTCAAGTCTTCGCGCGTGAATGTCATTGAAGTTAAGCAGTTAGGCAAGGACGATAAGTTCAAAAATCCCGACAAAGACGAAGAAAATCTGCATGACCGACCGCCTCTGATGCTGCAAGCGACGATAAACGACTCGAAAACCAACAAACCGTTTGCCTTTACGGTCATTGTCAATCATTTGAAATCATTTCTCGGAATTGACGACCCGAAAGACGGCGGCGCGCGTGTTCGCCTGAAAAGGCAAATGCAAGCCGAGTTTCTGGCAAGAGTCGTTCAGGAGCGTCAAAAACTCAACCAGAACGAACGAATCGTGTTGCTCGGCGATTTTAACGCTTTTCAGTTTAACGACGGAATCGGCGATATTATCGGCGTGATAAAAGGCACGCCCGCGCCGAAAGAGCAGGTTTTGACGGCTTCGGAAGATTTGGTAAATCCCGATTTAACGGCTTTGGTTGATTTGATAAAGCCCGACCAAAAGTATTCATACAGCTTTAACGGCAACGCGCAGGTTCTCGACCATATGATTATTACGCAGGCGATGAGAAAACATCTCGCGGCTTTCGGTTTCGCGCGTTTTAACGCCGATTTTCCTGAAACTTACCGCAATGACGCAAACCGCGTCGAACGTTTTTCCGACCACGACGCGGCAATCGGTTATTTTAATTTTAACGAAGCCTCTGCGGTAAAACAGGAAGAAAAGACCGGTCAAAATCCGAAGAAATAATTTAATTGCTCGACAGAAAATACAAACCGCAGTTGGATTTGCATAATTCAAACGGCGGTTTGTATCTAATTTTCGGTGTTTCTAATTTTGTATGCTTGAATGGCTTCCGCCGCGCCCGTGTGCATAATTTCCGGTTTGTGATAACGCCAGTGCTTTTCAAATTCTTCGTCTGGCATCTCCGGTTTTGTCTCGCGCTCTTTTCCTTTTAAATAAATTTCGCACCAATCGCGTATTTCTTGATTTTGATTCAACGCGGTTCGCGCTCCGTGCATCATATTGTCTCGTTCCATTTTATTTATCCTTTTATGGTAGATTTTAGTTTCAAAACATTTTCGCAAAAATTGCGTAAATACAACAATTTAAATTCTTTCTTGGAGTTTTTCGTGAAAAAAAATTTCTTGTCTTTGTTTCTTATTTTATCATTTCTTTCCACTTTTAATTTTGCACAAACAAGAACCGGTTCGCAATCTGCGCCCGCTGCGACGACCGCTAAAACTACGGTCAAACAGCAGGGCATCGAAGTTCCGTTTGTCAATAAAACCTTGCCGAACGGTATGGAAATTATTGTTCTGCCCGATTCGAGCGTGCCGATTGTCACGGTGGAACTTGACGTGCGCAACGGTTCTTTTACCGAGTCGCCGGAACTGAACGGCTTGTCGCATCTTTACGAGCATATGTTTTTTAAGCCGAACAAATCAGCCCTCATTTATCGGTGCGAGCTTGCAAAAAAATATAATAATTTCGCCATTTATGAACGCGAAAACTGCTCGGAAACGGTAAAGCTGAAAAGTCAGCTCGGAAGCGTTGATTATTTCGGCAATATCGGACAGCTCGGCATCAATTATAACGGCACGACGCAGGAAGAAGTCGTCAATTATTATTTCACGACGACGAGTCCGAATCTTTCGACCGCGATTCGCGTGATAAACGACGCCGTGCGTTATCCGACTTTTAACGAAGATGAATTTGCCAAAGAAAAGCAGGTCGTCAACGGTGAAATTGATCGCAACTTCGGAAATCCGTTTTACTATTTAGACCGCGCGCTCAAAGATAAACTTTATTACAAATATCCGACACGCAAAAATCCGCTTGGCACGCGCGAAACGGTTTTGTCGGCGACGACCGATAAAATGCGCTTAATCCAATCGCGCTATTATGTGCCAAATAATTCTGCGCTGGTCGTAACCGGCGATGTCAAACCCGAAGAAGTTTTCAAAATTGCCGAGCAGCATTTCGGCAGTTGGGAAAGACGAAAAGTTGACCCGTTCAAGGAATTTCCGCTCGTCGAGCATCCGCCGCTAACAAGGAGCGAAGGCGAAATCGTCGAACAACCCGTGCAAAATGTGCTTATCCAAATCGGCTGGCACGGTCCTTCAATCGGCAAAGACGACGCTTCGACTTACGCGGCAGACGTTTTTTCATTTATTTTGACACAACCGAATTCGCGCTTTCAGCGCAGTTTGATTGATACGGGTTTAGTCGTCGCCGCAGATATAACTTATTACACGCAGCGCAACGTCGGACCGATTACGGTAACTCTGGTAACAACGCCCGACAAAGCGAAAGTCGCGCTCAAAGCCGCGTACGCGGAAATCGCGCAGTTTGATAAACCGGATTATTTTACCGACGAAGAATTGGAAAACGCGAAAACCTTGCTTGAATCCAGAGATTTGTTTAGCCGCGAGCAGCCCAGCAGTTACAGTCATACGCTCGGATTTTGGTGGTCATCAACCGGCATCGATTATTATCGCGGATATTATAAAAATCTTCGTGCCGTAACACGCAACGAAACCAATAAATATGTGCGAACTTACATTCAAAACAAGCCGCACGTCGGAATCGCGCTGATTTCATCAGACGCACAAGTCAGAGCAAAAATAACGCAGGAAGATTTGATTGGAAAATAAATATGAAAATTGTTAGTTGTCAGTCGTCAGCGGTCGGTAAATTCCTTTTATTGACCTTTATCAGTCTATCGTTTGTTACTTTAAATTTTGCTCAAACGGGCAAAATAAACATTGCCGAGCAAGCCGCGCTCGTGACGGAATTTGACGTGAACGGTCTAAAGGTTTTGGTCAAACGCAGGCAGAGTGCGCCGACGGTTGCTGCCGGACTTTTTATTCGCGGCGGAGCGCAAAATATTACCGGCAAAAATGCCGGAATCGAAAATTTTATGCTTAATGCCGCTGCCGAAGGAAGCAAAAAGTTTCCGCGTGAAGCCTTGCGCCGCGAGCTTGCACGCACGGGAAGCGGCATCGGCTCAAGCGTTAGTAATGACTACAGTGTCTTGAGCCTTGTTTCGACACGCCAAAATTTCGACCGCTCGTGGGATGTTTTTACCGACATCGCTTTGAATCCGGCTTTTGCTTCCGAAGACCTCGAACTGACGCGCGAGAAAATTCTGACCGCTCTAAGAGATGACGAAGACAGCCCCGACGGTTTTTTGCAAGTTCTACAAGACCGCGTGATTTATGCTGAACATCCGTATGCCAACGCCGTGCGCGGAACGATTGAAACAATCAGTAGATTTACCGCCGCCGATTTGCGGGCATATCATCAAAAAACGCTTCAGACTTCACAGCTTTTGCTTGTAGTTGTCGGAGATTTGGACGCAAAGGATTTGCAAAAGCGTATTGCCGATTCGTTCGGAAAATTGCCGCGCGGGGATTACAAAGCGCAGCCTTTACCCGCTTTGAGTTTTGCCGAGCCGACGCTCGACGTAACTTCACGCACGCTGCCGACCAATTATATTCAAGGCGTTTTCAACGCGCCTTCGCTCGGCAATCCCGATTATTACGCGATGCGCGTGGCGACAGCAATGCTTCGTGACCGCGTTTTTGAAGAAGTCCGCGTCAAACGCAATTTGTCCTACGCGCCGAGTGCTGATTTAAATTTGCTTGCCTCAAACACGGCAAACATTTATGTAACCGCCGTTGACGCAAACCAGGCAATCAGCGTGATGCTCAATGAAATAAATAATTTGAAGCAGAAAACGGTCAACCCGGAAGAAATTTCCGGCGTTACCGGACAATTTTTGACCACTTATTATCTCGGACAGGAAACCAATGTCGCGCAAGCCGCCGAGCTTGCGCGTTACGAATTGACGGGCGGCAGCTGGCGCAATTCATTTGAATTTTTGAACAAAGTCCGCGAAGTAAAACCCGAAGACGTTCAACGCGTCGCGCAAAAGTATATGAAAAACCTACGCTTCATCGTGCTGGGCAATCCGACGGCAATCAACCGGCAAATCTTTTTGCAGAAATAATTTTTGTATCAATAAAGTAAAAAGACAGGACGGTTTTTATGCCGTCCTGTCTTTTTTACTTTTAAGTCAATGTTTATCTCCTAGTTGTTATCAGGTTTTTCCCTTTCAGACCTGTCCTTAGTTGGCGGAGAAATTTTTCTTTCTTCTTTCGGCGATGGTTGTTCACGTTGAGGCGGTTTTGCCTGAAAACGTGCGTCTGTGGTTTTGCAACTAAGTTTTTTCGATTATAAACTTCTTCCGGCAGAAAATTTCTTTTTGAGAGGACTAATAAAAATGAAAAAAATTGCAATCTTAAATCTTATTATTCTGGCTTTCGCTGTGGTGGCGTTTGGGCAAACCAACAAAATCGTGGTCAAAGGTCAAACCACAACTGTTACTCCGGCGAAAACCACAACCGTCGTTTCGACCAAAACCGCACCCGGCGAAAAAGGCGTGCGCGACGCTTTCAACCGGTTAATCGAAGGCATCAAGCAAGTTGATGCTGACAAAGTTATGAGCGTTTATCAAAACAGCGATAAAATTCTTTTCTTCAACAACAACGGCACAGCAACCATCGGGTGGGAAACGATGAAGAACAACCGCGAATCGCTTTATGAAAAAACCAAAAACGTAACTCTGGATATTACAGGCTTGCGCGTCGAAATGCTCGGCAAAGACACGGCTTATGCAACCTGCAAATGGAAGCAGACGCAGGAATTCAATGACAAACTCGAAAATGCTTCGGGCAGAATGACTTTGGTCTTCAAACTCATCGGCAAAGACTGGAAAATAATTCACCTGCACACTTCGCCCGATAATCCAGACGCGACCAGACCTGTTTTCCCGTCCGAAAGAGAAAGTCAATAACTTATCGGAGTTACGCGATTGAAACAAAATTGAAGAAAAATAAGCGAACAGTTAATAGCGAAAGATTGAAAGTCTGGAAGCGCAGCTTTGCTGAATAAAATTAGGAGTTACGCAGTCGGGAAGAAATTTTAACAGGATGAACAGGATTTTCAGGATAAAAATTGATGGAGCGAATCGCCGATTAAAACGTGCGCCCGTCCAAAAACAAAATCCTGTTTATCCTGTCCATCCTGTTTAAGTTAAGCCTTCAACTGCAGCGGCTTCTAAAAATAAAGAAACCGAAAATCAAATCTTCTCTAAAATAACTTGCGCGACGGCGTGTTCGGTGGTATGCGAAAGTGAAAGATGAATTTGGTTTGCACGGAGAGAATCCAAAATTTTTCTGGCTTCGCCCCGAATTTCCAAACCCGGAACATTGTTTTCGTCCGAAACGATTTCAATGTCGTGCCAGGTGATTTTTCCGCGCCAGCCTGTTTTTAAGGCTTTCAAAAATGCTTCCTTTGCGGCAAAACGCGCGGCATAAGATTGCGCCGCCGCCATTCCTTTTGCATCGCAGTAAGCACGTTCTCTTTCGGTAAAAACTCTCTCGACAAAACGCGGCGTTCTCGAAATCGTCTCGCGGATGCGATAAACTTCTACAATGTCTATTCCGATGGAAACTATCATTAGTCCAAAGCCCAAAGCCCAAAGTCCAAAGTCTGAAAACGAAATTTTAACAGAAAAAGGTTTTTACTGGCGCGAAAAAGACGGTGTAAAAGTTCTCATTTGTAGTCCGCTCGAAGAAAGAGGGTTTGTCAACGGGTTTTCAACCCGACTCGGCGGCGTGAGCGATTTTCCCGAAAATTCTCTGAATCTTGCCGGTTATGACGAAGATTCAAAAGAAAATATCGAGGAAAATCGCAGGCGTTTTTTGCAGATTTTTGACGGAGATTTTCGCCTTGTATCGTGCTGGCAAATTCACAGCGCGGACGTGCGCGTCGTAAAAGATTTTGACGATGCGAAAGACGGAAACTATAAAATGGACGCGCTGGTTTCAAGCGTTCCGAATGTTTTGCTCGGCGTGAAAACCGCCGACTGCGTTCCTGTTTTGATTGGCGATACAAAAACAAAATCGTTTGCGGCAGTTCATGCCGGCTGGCGCGGAACAGTCGATTCGATTGTCAAAAACGCGACCCGAAAGATGCGTGAAAATTACGGAGCGAATGCGAAAGATTTGATTTGCGCGATTGGTGCGGCGGCGTGCGGACGAAATTATGAAGTCGGACAAGATGTGATTGATGCGTTTACGGAAAAGTTTTCCACCTGTGGAAAACTTTTTACGCCGACCCGCGAAGGACATGCGCTCGTTGATTTACACCTTGCCAACAAAGAACAATTATTAAGCGTCGGAGTTTTGCCCGAAAACATTTTCACCGCTCCGCTCTGCACGATGGAAAGAACCGATTTGTTTTTTTCGTATCGCGTCGAGAAAAAACTTTACGGGAAAACCGGACGCTTGATGGCGGTCATTGGCTTGAAACAAGAATAGCCGCAAAAAGCGTAAAATACACAAAAAATACAATTTTGATTTTGTGTTTTCCACGCTTTTTTGCGGCTATTTCTTTCCTTTTTTTATCTAACTCTAGCGGTCAAAGTAATTTCCTTATTTTTCGGCGGGTAACAAACCTGCTCGGTGCATGCCTGATAACGCACGACGGCGCGAACCTTGACCGTGTTCCCCTTGAAATTTGCGGGAACGGCGACGTTGAAATTAAATACGGCGCGATTTTCATAAAC